>DATAOG010000513.1:0-3832 GCA_036265855.1 Geminicoccaceae bacterium
GGCCGGTCGCCCATCATCCGGATTCCCGGCTCTGGCAATGGGCCGAGCGGATGGATGTGCGCGAAAGCCGCTTTCCCGTACGCGGGTCGCCGGTCGCTGACCTTAGTCACCCGGCAATGGCCGTCCACCTCGACGCCTGCATTCACTGCAACCTATGCGTGCGCGCCTGCCGCGAGGTGCAGGTCAACGACGTGATCGGTATGGCCTATCGCAACGCCCAGGCCAAGATCGTATTCGATCAGGACGACCCGATGGGCGCTTCGACCTGTGTCGCCTGCGGCGAGTGCGTCCAGGCCTGCCCGACCGGGGCGCTGATGCCGGCTTCGATCGTCGACGAGCAGGGCATCGGCCATCCCGAGGTCGACCGCAACGTCGAGAGCGTCTGCCCATACTGTGGCGTTGGTTGTCAGATCACCTATCATGTCAAAGACGAGAAGATCCGTTACGTCACTGGCCGCGAGGGCCCGGCGAATCTGAACCGGCTGTGCGTCAAGGGCCGCTTCGGCTTCGACTACGTCAGCCATCCGCACCGGCTGACCCGGCCGCTGATCCGCAAGGCGGAATGCCCCAAGGGTGTGGAGCCCGACCTCGACCCCGCCAACGCCTGGACCCACTTCCGCGAGGCGAGCTGGGAAGAGGCACTGGACGTCGCGGCGCGCGGGCTACGCGCGATCCGGGACCGAGACGGGCCCAAGGCACTCGCGGGCTTCGGCTCGGCCAAGGGCTCGAACGAGGAGGCCTACTTGGTCCAGAAGCTCGTCCGGACCGGCTTCGGCTCCAACAACGTCGACCACTGCACCCGGCTCTGCCACGCGTCCTCGGTGGCGGCGCTGCTCGAGAACATCGGCTCGGGCGCGGTCACGGCGCCGTTCACCGCCGCGATGGACGCCGACGTGATCGTCGTGATCGGCGCCAATCCGACCGAGAACCACCCGGTGGCCGCGACCTTCTTCAAGCAGGCGGCCAAACGCGGCAAGACGCTGATCGTCATGGACCCGCGCGGTCAGGCGCTGAAGCGACACGCGACCCACATGCTGCAGTTCAAGCCCGGCACCGACGTCGCGCTGCTGAACGCGCTGATGCACACAATCGTCGAAGAGGGCCTCTACGACACCCAGTACGTCCAGGCCCAGACCGAGGGGTTCGAGCGCCTGAAAGAGCATCTGCGCCAGTTTCCGCCCGAGGAGATGGCCGCGGTCTGCGGCATCGACGCCGAAGTGCTGCGCACGGTCGCCCGCACATTCGCGACCGCCCAGCGCGCGATCGTGTTCTGGGGCATGGGCATCAGCCAGCACGTGCACGGCACCGACAACGCCCGCTGCCTGATCTCGCTGGTCCTGATGTGCGGCCAAGTCGGCCGGCCCGGCACCGGGCTCCACCCGTTGCGCGGCCAGAACAACGTCCAGGGCGCCTCCGATGCCGGCCTGATCCCGATGATGTTCCCCGACTACGGCCGGGTCAGCCAGGACGCGGTCCGCGCCCGCTTCGAGGATCTGTGGGGGCAGAGGCTCGACCCCGAGCCGGGCCTGACCGTGGTCGAGATCGTGCACGCAATCCACGAGGGCGTGATCAAGGGCATGTACATCATGGGCGAGAACCCGGCGATGTCCGACCCCGATCTCCGGCACGCCCGGGAAGCGCTCGCCAGGCTCGAGCATCTGGTTGTGCAGGATCTGTTCCTGACCGAGACCGCCATGTACGCCGATGTCGTGCTCCCGGCCTCGGCCTGGCCCGAGAAGGAGGGCACGGTCACGAACACCAACCGCCAGGTGCAGATGGGGCGCGCCGCGCTGCCGCTGCCGGGCGAGGCCCGCCAGGACTGGTGGATCATCCAGGAGATCGCGCGCCGGATCGGGCTCGACTGGAGCTACGAGCATCCGCGCGACGTCTACGCCGAGATGACCCAGGCGATGCCCTCGCTCGCCAACATCACCTGGGACCGGCTGCTCGCCGAGAGCTCAGTCACCTATCCCTGCGACGGCCCGGACCAGCCAGGCCACGACATCGTGTTCGGCGACCGTTTTCCCACCGGCGATGGGCGCGGCAGGTTCACGCCCGCAGACGTGCTGCCGCCGGCCGAGCTGCCGGACGCCGAGTATCCGATGGTGCTGACCACCGGCCGCCAGCTCGAGCACTGGCACACCGGCGCAATGACGAGACGTGCGGGCTACCTCGACGCGCTCGAGCCCGAGGCGGTTGCGAGCCTGCATCCGCGCGACCTGCGCACGCTCGGCGTGGCGCCCGGCGAGCCGATCCGGGTTACGACGCGGCGCGGCGCGATCGAGCTCAAGGCGCGCGCCGACCGCGCGGTCGCCGAAGGCATGGTCTTCATCCCATTTTGCTACGTCGAGGCGGCCGCCAACGTGCTCACTAACCCCCAGCTCGACCCTTTCGGCAAGATCCCGGAATACAAGTTCTGCGCCGCCCGTGTCGAAAAAGCCGGCACCGTCGCCCAGGCGGCCGAGTGACATTGGCCGACCTCCCGTGAGCTGTTCAGCGCTCTCGGGGCGAGACGCCACGGTTCCGGCGACCCGGAGGGATACTCAGGGCCGTTCGATGACGCCGTTATGCAATCGCAGCGTGGCGTCGGCGCGGGCGGCGAGCTCGGCGTTGTGGGTCGCGATCAAGAGCGCCGCCGTGGTCTCGCGAGCGGCCTGGACCAGCGTCGCGAACACCGCGCTGGCGGTCGCCTCGTCGAGATTGCCGGTCGGCTCGTCTGCGAGCAGCACCGCCGGCCGGTTGGCCATCGCCCGCGCGATCGCGACCCGCTGCTGCTCGCCGCCGGAAAGCCGCGCCGGCCGGTGGCTCTCGCGCCGCTCTACGCCGAGCGCGGTCAGAAGCTCACGCGCGCGCGCCCGTGCCGCGCTCCGGCTGGATCCGGCAATCATGGCCGGCAGCATCACGTTCTCGAGCGCGCTGAATTCCGGCAGCAGATGATGGAATTGGTAGACGAAGCCGAGCGTTTCGCGTCGGATCCGCGTGCGCTCGGCGTCCGATAGCCGGCCGCAGGCCCGCCCGTCCAGGAGCACCTCGCCGGCGTCCGGGCGTTCGAGCAGGCCGGCGATCTGCAACAGCGTCGATTTGCCCGAGCCGGAAGGTCCCATCAGGGCGACGACCGCGCCGGGCGCGAGCTCGAGGTCCGCCCCGCGCAGCACCTCGAGCCAGCCCTCGCCCTGGCGGAAGCGTCGGCCGATCCCGGTGAGCTTCAGCGCGACGCCGGTCATGCCCGAGGGAGCTGCAGCGCGGCCTCGCTAAAGGCGCCCTCCGGGCCGGGGGCGGTTTCACTCATAGCGCAGCGCTTCGACAGGATCGAGCCGGGCCGCCCGCCAGGACGGGTAAAGCGTGGCGAGCAGGGAGAGCGCCAGACTCATCAGGATGACGCTGACCACGTCTGACACCTCGATCCTGGCCGGCAGGTGCGACAGGAAGTAGATCTCGGCCGAGAACAGGTTGGTCCCGGTCAGCACCTGCAGCCACTGCCGGATGGTCTCGATATTCTCGGCGAACGCGAGCCCGAGCAGAAAGCCCGCAAGCGTGCCCGTGACCCCGATCGCGGCGCCGCTCATGAAGAACACCCGCATGATCGCGCCTCGCGTGGCACCCATCGTGCGGAGGATCGCGATGTCGCGGCCTTTGTCCTTCACCAGCATGATCATGCCGGCGATGATGTTGAAAGCCGCAACCATGATGATCAGGCTGAGGATCAGGAACATCACGTTGCGCTCGACCTTGAGCGCGGTGAAGAACGAGGCATTGGCCTGCTGCCAGTCCACCAGCTGGCCGGCATCCCCGACCAGCGGCGCCAGCTCTCGACGGTACGTGGCGACCCGGT
>DATAOG010000514.1:0-4453 GCA_036265855.1 Geminicoccaceae bacterium
GGTGCGCGACCCGCCGGAAGTCGCTCAGGTCGGCGACCATGAACTCGCCGCCCCACAGCGTCCCGTCCGTCCCCATCCCGGTGCCGTCGAAGGCGACGCCCAGCACCGGACCGGCGCGGCCGTGCTCGACCAGGCACGACGCGATGTGGGCGTGATGGTGTTGCACGGCGACGACCGGCAGGCCCGCATCCTGCGCGATCTGCTGGCCGAGTTTGGTCGAGAGGTACTCCGGGTGCCCATCGACGACGACCAACTGGGGTCGGTGTTGCAGCAGTGCCTGGTACAGCTCCAGGTTGCGGCGGTAATCGGCGTGAGTGGCGGCGTCTTCCAGATCGCCGATGTGCTGCGAGAGGGTCGCCCGGCCGTCCTGGACCAGACAGAAGGTGTTCTTGAGCTCGCCGCCCATCGCCAGAAGTGGCGGCGAGCTCTCGAATCCTTGAGGCAACGGCAGCGGCGCCGGGGCATAGCCGCGCCCACGCCGCAGCATGCGCGGAGCGCCGTCCAGCTCGCGCACGACCGAATCGTCGAGCCGGTTGACGATGATGCGATCGTGCATGAGCAGGTGGTCGGCCATTGCCGACAGCTTGTCGCGTGCTTCGTCGTTCCCGGTGCACTGGGGCTCCTCGGAGAGGTTGCCGCTGGTCAGCACGATCGGCCGCTCCAGACCTTCGAGCAGGAGGTGGTGCAGCGGAGTGTACGGCAGCATGAAGCCCAGGGTGCGCTGGGCCGGCGCCACCCCGGGAGCGACGCGTTCCGGACCGCAGGCCGAGAGGATCACGATCGGGGCGGCGGGGCTCTCGAGCAGTGCCTGCTCGCCCGCGCTTACCGCGCAATAGCGCCGGATCGCCAGGAGGCTTTGAGCCATCAGCGCGAACGGCTTGTGAGAGCGGCGCTTGCGCGTGCGCAGGCGCTCGACGGCCTCGGCGTTGGTCGCGTCGACCGCGATATGAAAGCCCCCGATGCCCTTGATCGCGACGATCTCGCCCGCCTCGAGCAGCGCGCGGGCGGCCGCGATCGGGTCGGCACTTGTCTCGGTGGTACCGTCCAGCCAGAGCCGCGGGCCGCATGCAGGACAGGCGTGGGGTTGGGCATGGACGCGACGGTCGGCCGGGTTCTCGTATTCCTCCTGGCAGAGCCTGCACATCGTAAACTCGGCCATGCTCGTGCGCGCCCGGTCGTAGGGAATGGCGCGTACGATCGAGAGCCGGGGACCGCAGTGGGTGCAGTTGGTGAAGGCGTAGCGGTGGCGGCGGTCGCCCGGGTCGCGCACCTCGGCGAGGCAGGCGGCGCAGGTCGCGGCATCCGGCAGGACCCCGGTCCGCACCGGACCGGCCTCGCTTTGCACAATCCGAAAGCCCGGCGGCGGCGCCTCGTCGAGGGGCAGGATCTCCAGGCCGTCGATGCGGGCGAGCGGCGGCGCCTCGGCGCGCAGGCGCCGGACGAAGCGCTGGCGGGCGGCGGCCGGGCCCCAGATCCGGACCAGGACGCCCTCGGCGTCGTTCAGGACCTCGCCGGCAAGACCGCAGTCCTTGGCGAGCCGCCAGGCATGCGGCCGGAAGCCCACTCCCTGGACCAGGCCGCGCACGCGGATCGCCTCGCCCGGTTGCGGGCCGATCGCCGGAGAGCGAGCTTCGGCAGCGAGCGCCAACCCTGGCCTCAGCTCTGCTCGCGCTCGCGGCCCTCGGACATCTTGCGGACCTTGTGATAGCGCATGATGTCCTTGGCGTTGGCGCGGATGCCGACAGCCGCCGCCACGACCACGATGATCCCGATGATCCATCCCATTATCTCGTGCCTCCCGCGAGGTTGCTCGCGTCTAATCGGATCGGCGCGGTCGTCCCGACCGGACCGGCGAGCAGGTCCGCGACCACGCCCTCGATGACCCCGACCGCCTCCTCGACCGCCGCCGTCGCGCGAGGAAGACGACGTACGGCAGGTCGGTGCACATCAGGAAGCCCCTTGAACGCGACCACGCAAGGCGCGCCGAGCTTTCTGCAGGAACACGGTCTCGAGGTCGGATCTCCCTCGCCCTTCGGACCGCTTCGAATTAGACACTTCGCCGACCCCAAGGCAAGCGGGCGGCGACGTGCCCGCCGACGCGAGCTGCCGTCCTGCCTGTTCTCGGCGCAGAGCCGGCCTTGTGATCCGGAGCGGCGATTGATCCAGCTCAAGGCAATGGGCGCGGAATGGCGTAGAGGCCCCGTTCGAGGGTTCTGGTCAAGGAGGGAAACCATGGCATTGCCATCAGCAGGGCGCTCCGGTCGGGGTGAGAGCCTCCCGAGCCGGGCCATCTTCGAGCCGTTCGGCTCGCTCCGGCGCGACATAGAGCGCCTGTTCGAGGACTTCTCCCGCGACGTCGGCTGGGGGGTTCCGGCTGTGGGCGGCACCGGCGAGATGCCGCGGATCGACGTCAGCGAGACCGAAAACGAGCTCAAGATCGAGGCCGAGCTGCCCGGAGTTGAGGAAAAGGATCTCGACATCGTGCTCAGCGACGGGCGGCTGACGATCAAGGGCGAGAAGAAGCAGGAGAAAGAAGAGAAGAAGAAGGACTACCACCTGGTCGAGCGCTCCTACGGCTCGTTCGCACGCTCGATCGGGCTGCCGTTCGATGCCGATCCCGACAAGGTCAAAGCGAGGTTCGCCAAGGGCGTGCTGACCGTGACCGTGCCCAAGCCGTCCGAGGTCAAGGCCAAGGAGAAAAAGATCCCGATCGGCAAGGCCTGAGCCTGCTGAGCGGGCCTCCCGGCGGCGCGTCCAGAGCGCCGGCGCCCGCCGGGAGGAGCCTCGAGCAAGCCGGCCGCCGCCCCCGGACAGCCGGCGCGGCCGATCCTTGCGCGGCGCCGCGGCGCCACCGGCGGGCTCCGTCCCGACGCCGGTCCGTCGGCGAGCGGGCGCGGGTTGACCCCTGATCAGTGACGGGGCAGCTTTGCGCGGGGGCCGCTTGCCGCCGTCTCCGGGGCACGCCGGTCCGGCCAAGCAGGGGGAGAGAGCGTTGGGCAAGATGGTTCGAGGCACGGCCGCGGACGGGCACGAGCTCGGCATCTACCGGGCCGAGCCCACCGCCGCGCCGCGTGGTGCCGTGGTGATCGCGCAGGAGATCTTCGGCGTCAACGGCCACATCCGCGCCGTCTGCGACGACTATGCGAAACAGGGTTACCTGACGGTCGCGCCGGCGCTGTTCGACCGGGTCGAGCGCGACGTCGAGCTCGGCTACACCGACGACGACATCGCGCGAGGGCGGGCGTTGCGCGAGCCGGTATCGCTCGAGAGCGCCCTCGCCGACATGGAGGCGGCCGCCGCGGAGGTCGCCGGCGCCGGCAGGATCGGCGTGGTCGGCTACTGCTGGGGCGGCACCGTCGCCTGGGTCTGCGCCACCCGCTCGAAGACCTTCGCGGCCGCGGTCGGCTATTACGGCGGCGGCATCGCGGAGCTCGCCGCCGAGGAGCCGAACTGCCCGGTGCAGCTGCACTTCGGCGATCAGGACCAGTCGATCCCGCTGGACGCCGTGCGCCGCGTGCAGGCCGCCCATCCGGAAGTTCCGACCTTCATCTATCCGGCGGGCCATGGCTTCAACTGCGACCAGCGCCGGTCCTACGATGCAAAGAGCGCGCGGCTGGCGCGCGAGCGCGCGCTCGCCTTCCTGCGCGAGCACGTCGGCTGAACCCGGAGCGTGGCCGGCAGCTGGGCCAGGCCGGCGAGCCCCGGAGCGCGCTCGGCGAGGAGTTCCGGTTCCTCGCGCGCCGGCATCCGCGGGCGAGCTGGGCCGCGGATCCGAACCTCGGCGGGCTCGCGCGCTTCTGGCTGCAGCGCCATCAGCTGTTCCGCCAGCTGGAGCAGATCCTCCGGACCGGTAGCGAGGCTGCGCTCGCAGAGCCGCTGGAGCCCTTCGAGTTCAGGCGCTGGCTCGGCCGCCACCTGCAGATCTTCATCTGGCAGCTCGAGGAGCATCATCGGGTCGAGGACCTGCACTATTTTCCGGTGTTCCGCCGGATCGAGCCGCGGCTTGCCGCAGGCTTCGAGCTGCTGGACGGCGATCACCGGGCGCTGCATGCGGCGCTCGCCGGGATCGCCGAGGTCGCTAGCCGCGTGCTCGCGCATGACGGCGCGGACCCGGCACATTTTCGCGCCGGATTGGCCGGCTTTCGCGACGCCGAGGTCGAGCTTGGGGATCTGCTGCTGCGCCATCTGGACGACGAGGAGGACCTGGTCGTGCCGCTGCTGCTCGAGCGCGGCGAAGCGTTCCTTGCCGGCGACGCCTGACCGATCACCGCCGGACGCAGCACCCGAAATAGCGTGGCGAGGTGAGATTCCGATACGCAGGTCATCGAGCATCGCGGCCGGCGCCGGCGAGGATGCGTTCCAGGTTCTCCGGATTGAAGAAGCGCTCGGGCGGGATCATCCCCTCGCGGGCCAGGAAGAATTCATTGGTGGCCTGCTGGTTGCCACGGAGGGC
>DATAOG010000515.1:0-9732 GCA_036265855.1 Geminicoccaceae bacterium
GACCTGCGCCGCTATAGTCCACATCGCGCCTGGGTTTCCCGACCCGATCAGCATCAGATTGCTACCGCCGCCAGTGAGCCCTGCCGATGGACTACACCCGCGCCCGGCTGAACATGGTGGAAAACCAGCTGCGGCCCCATCAGATCGACGACCCGCGTCTGCTCGCCGCGATGCGCGAGGTGCCGCGAGAGCATTTCCTGCCCAAGAGCCTGCGCCCGGTCGCGTACGCGGATGAGGATCTGTTGCTGCCGGCCGGCGGTCATCTGATCGAGCCGCTGGCGCTCGCGCGCATGATCCAGGCGGCGCAGATCAGGCCGCACGAGGTCCTCCTGCTGCTCGGTTGCACGACCGGCTATGCCGGGGCGATCCTGGCCCGGCTGGCGGCGACCGTGATCCTGGTCCAGCCCGACCCGGCGGCCGCGCAGCAGGTCGAGACGCTGCTCGAGGACCTGGGCGTCGACAACGTCGTGCTCGCGGTCAGCGCCGACACAGTCGCCGGCCAGCCGAGCCAGGCGCCCTTCGACATCATTCTCTTGGCCGGCGCGGTCGACGCGCTGCCGCCGGCGCTAGGCGAGCAGATCGGCGAGGGCGGCCGGCTGGTCGCCGTCATCGACGACGGCCGGGTCGGCAAGCTCACGGTCTTCACCCGGCTGCACGGCGTGATTGGCAGGCAGGTCCTGTTCGACGCGCGGATTCCCCGGTTGGCCGGTCTCGCGAGACGCGCGGAGTTCGCGTTTTGACCGCCGATCGCCCGCGGGCCGGTGGCGCCGCGCAGCAGGCCCGGCCGCTGCCGCTCGAAATCGAGCCGAGCGCGCTCGCGGCATTGCGGTCCGAGCCGGGCAGCTGTGCCCTGCTCGACGTGCGCGAACCATGGGAGCTCGCGATCTGCGGCTTTCGAGAGGCGATCCATTGCCCGCTCGGCGCGCTGGTTGGCCAGGAGCAGGTAATGCCGCAGGACCGGCCGCTGATCGTGATCTGCCACACCGGCCGCCGCTCGCTATTGGCAACCCAGCATCTGCGCCGGCTCGGCTGGAGCCAGGCGGTCAATCTGCGGGGCGGGGTCGAGGCCTATGCGCTCGAGGTCGACCCGAGCATGGCCCGCTACTGACTCCTGGCTGAAAGGTGTAAGCGTCGGCTCGGATACTATCGTATCTGGCGAGAGGAGTGTATAGGAGCGTCATGAGACACTGGCTGGTGATCGCGACGCTGGCGGCCACGGCATGGCTCGCCGGCACCAGTAGCGGCGGTGCGCAGACCCTTGAGGACGCGCTGGTTTCGGCCTACCTCACCAATGCCGATCTGCAGGCACAGCGCGCGGCGCTCCGGTCAACCGACGAGCTCGTGCCCGAGGCGCTCAGCGCCTGGCGCCCGACGCTCGCGATTCAGAGCACCCTGGCGCACACCCAGGCCGACACCTCCGCGGGCGAGGCGAACTTCTCGGAGAAGTCCGGCTCGCTCACCCTCAACCAGGAGGTCTACAGCGGCGGGCAGACGGTGGCCAACACCCAGCGCGCCGAGCGACTCGTCCGGGTCGAGCGAGCCCGGCTGCAGGCGATCGAACAGAACGTGCTGCTCGACGCCGTGACCGTGTACACCAACATGTTGGCCTCACAGGCAGTTCTCGATTTCGCGATCCAGAACGAAAACCGCCTTCGGCGCCAGCTGCAGGCGACCCGGGACCGGTTTCAGGTCGGGGAGGTGACCCGGACCGATGTCGCTCAAGCCGAAGCCCGGCTGTCCGGCGCGACCGCCGACCGGGTCCAGGCGGAAGGCGACTTGGCGACCGCCCGCTCCGACTACCGCCGGGTGATCAATCAGGAGCCGGGCAAGCTCGTGGTGCCGCCGCCGCTCAAGCAGCTGCCGGCCAATTTGGCCGAGGCCCACCAGCTCGCCGAAGGCGGCAATCCGAATATCGCGGTGGCGCAATACAATCTGGGCGCCGCGCGCGCCGATGTCGACGTGGCGCTGTCGGCGCTCTATCCGCGCGTATCGATTCAGGGAGAATTAAACTATACCGATGAACCTAACGCCGTCCTGGACTGGCAAAGGAGCGCCGCGATCGGCGCCAACGTCACGGTTCCCCTCTATCAGGGCGGTGGCGAGTATGCACGGGTCCGGCAAACCAAGCAGACGGTGCGGCAGCGTCAGGATGATCTCGAATCGACCTTTCGCTCCGTCCGCAACGAGGTGACGAACGCGTGGCAGGCTTTGGAGACCGCGACCAGCCGGATCGATTCGATCGGCTCGCAGGTGCGCGCCAACGAGATCGCCGTCGAGGGCGCGCGCCAGGAGGCCCTGGTCGGCCAGCGGACCACGCTGGACGTGCTGGATCAGGAGAGCGACCTGTTTTCCTCGCAGGTCGACTTCGTCCGGGCGCGGCGCGATCAGGTCACGGCCAGCTATCGGCTCAAGGCGGCGGTCGGCGAGCTGACGGTCGCGAGCCTTGCCCTGCCGGTCCAGCCGTACAATCCGGAGGCCTATTACAAGGACGTCCGCAACCGGCTGTTCGGGCTGGGTCCCAAGCTCACCGGCCGGCCCAGCACCAGCATCAGTGGCCGGCCCAGCACCAGCAAATGACGCCAGCAGCGCTTGCCGGTTCCTGGCCACCGGCGCCGTCGCCGATTCCTGGAGGTGACTGACGTGACGACCGACCCCAGAGAGCAACACGAGCCCTCGATGGAGGAGATCCTCTCCTCGATCCGACGGATCATCGCCGATGAGGAGGCCGAAGACGGCACGTCGGACGACGATGACCTCGGAGCCGCGGAGGCCCACGCCGAGGCTTTGAACGAGGACGCGGACGCATTGGCCGAGGCCGCCGAGAACGAGGACTCCGACGACGTTCTCGAGCTCACGAGGATTGTCCGCGACACCGGCGAGGTCGTCGACCTCAAGGAAGCCGCGACGCTTGTCGGGTCCGCCGTCGAACCGCAGAACGATCTAGAACCGGGGCCGGGGCATGCCGCCGAGGACGTCGAGCTGGCACCCGCCGACGACGAGCCCGTCACCGCCATCCAGGATCACCCACATCAGGAGAACACCACCGTGGAGATCAAGTCGGCCGGTATCAGAGGCGAGCTGCTGTCCGCCGGGGCCGCGAGCGCCGCAACCGGCGCCTTCGTCAGGCTGTCGCAGGCTCTTCAGCGGACGCCGGCCGAGGAATCGGTCGCTGAGGATTCCGGGCGGACGGTCGAGCAGTTCATCGAGGACATGATCCGGCCGATGCTCAAGCAGTGGCTCGACGAGAACCTGCCGACGATCGTCGATCGTTTGGTCGAGAAGGAGATCCAGAAGATCGCGCGCCGGGCCGAGCTGATGTAGCGTTCAGAGCGCCTGCCGGGCGTGCCACCCGGCGCTTCGGACCAAAAGGCCGGTCCGCGGCGGCTGTCTGCATCTCCCGTAGCGAGACGGCGCCGCCGGTGCTCGAAAGCGGCATCGCTGCGGGCTGCAATCAGCTTGCGGCACTGCCTGCCGCGTGGTGTCGGTCTTGCGGACCTGTCGCGGCTCAGCTCGTGAATGCCTGGATCCCGGTCTGGGCGCGGCCGAGGATCAGCGCGTGGATGTCGTGGGTGCCCTCGTAGGTGTTGACCGCCTCGAGGTTCATCACATGGCGGATCACGTGATACTCGTCGGCGACCCCGTTGCCGCCGTGCATGTCGCGGGCGGTGCGCGCGATCTCCAGCGCCTTGCCGCAGCTGTTGCGCTTGATCAGCGAGATCATCTCCGGCGTCGCCTGGTCCTGGTCCAGGAGCCGGCCGACCCGGAGTGCCGCCTGCAGCCCGATCGCGATCTCGGTCTGCATGTCGGCGAGCTTCTTTTGGATCAGCTGATTGGCGGCGAGCGGACGGCCGAACTGCTTGCGCTCGAGCACGTACTGGCGGGCTGCATGCCAGCAGAACTCGGCGGCTCCGAGCGCCCCGAACGCGATTCCGAAGCGTGCCTTGCTGAGGCAGCTGAACGGCCCTCGCAGGCCGCGCGCCGCGGGCAGCATCCGCTCGTCCGGCACGAGCACCTCGTCCATCAGGATCTGACCCGTGGGTGAGGCACGGAGCGCGAACTTGCCCTCGATCTTCGGCGTCGCCAGGCCTTCGGCCCCGCGCTCGACCAGATAGCCCCGGATCACGTCCGCCTCGTCCTTGGCCCAGACCAGCAGGACATCCGCGATCGGCGCGTTGGTGATCCAGGTCTTGGCGCCGGAGAGCCGCCAGCCGCCGGCAACCCGCCGCGCCCGCGTGGTCATGGATCCAGGGTCGGAGCCGTGGTCCGGCTCCGTCAGGCCAAAGCAGCCGACGATCTCGCCGCGCGCGAGCGGCGGCAGGAAGGTCTGGCGCTGCTCCTCGGTGCCGAACTCGGCGATCGGCGCCATGACCAGCGACGACTGCACGCTGAACATCGAGCGGTAGGCGGAATCGACCCGCTCGATCTCGCGCGCGATCAGGCCGTAGCTGGTCGGGTTGACCCCGGCGCAGCCATAGCCCTCGATGGTCGCTCCGAGCAGCCCGAGCTCACCCATCTCAGTGATGATGGCGCGCTCGATCAGCTCCTCGCGGTTGGCCCGCTGGATGCGCGGCATCAGCTGATCCTGGGCATAGGCTCGCGCGGTCGACTGGATCAGACGTTCGTCCTCGGTGAGCTGGTCCTCGAACCGGAACGGATCGTCCCAGAGGAATGCCGCCTGGACCGGCGTGGCGGCCTCGGCGCGTAGCGCCTGCGACGACGACATCGGCATTCTCCCGCGACTGCGAAGCCCGAGCGGCAGCTTAGAACGAGTTCGCGATCGCGACCAGATTGTGCAGGCGGTGCTCGTTCATCGCCCGGACCTGGACCGCGTACCGGGCGCCGTCACGGGTGATCAGCCGCAGCGCCAGATACTGCCGGAACGGACCGAGGCGCCACTCGCAGTCGAGCTGCCAGCGCTCGCCGCCGGCCCGGCTCTCTGGCGCGCCGCAACCGGCGAGCGGCCAACCCGCAACCGAATGCAGCGTGCCGCGCCAACTCTCCAGCTGGCTGACCATGGGGCTGTCCCCGACCGGGCTGTCAGGACTCTTCAGGAGCTCGTCCATCGCGGCATCGAAGCTCGACAGATCGAGGGTGAGCTGGTCGCGCAGCCATTTCGCCGGATCATCGACCGGACCCTCGACCGGGCGGATCGTCAGTTCGCTGAGGGTCGCGAACGTGCCCTCGGCGGGCTCGACCGTGAGTTGCCCGCTGGCCCGCTGGCCGGGGCTGCCCTGGAGCGAGCAGGTCAGCCGGTAGCCCTCGGGTACGAACAGCTGAGCGCAGAGGTCCCCCGAGGCCGCGCTCGCGCGACCGCTTAGTGCGATCAGGGCCGCGAGCGCCAGCGCTGTCCTTGGCCAAAGCATGATGCCGTTATCCTACCCCGTTGGCCGGTCGCGACCCCGGGGGCGGAGAATGCCTCCCGTACCGCCCTATGCAGCCTTGACCTCCGGCGGCCCCGCGCGACGCTTCTCCGAATGCAAGACCTGGGTGACCGTGATCACCCGGTCAAGGCGGCGGGCGAGCTGTTCGGCCTGTCCGGCCGGCATCCCGGCGACCTGGACATCGACCACCAGCTGGTCCCGATCGGCCTCGACCCAGGCGCTATGGCAGCGCTCCGGGATGACCCCGAAGAGGCTGAACACGTTGAGCACGCGGGGCAGGGCCGCCGGTTCGGCGGCGACGAAGACGGAAAAACAGTCAACCCGTTCCGGGCTTGCGGATGCCATGGCGATGATCCTTCTCGCGGGCAACGACAGGGCGAATCGCGACCTCCCGACCTCTTAGCGAGGTCGGGCGGCTAATTCGCGCCCGCTGCCGACGGAGCTGGATCGTGGTCATCACGGGGCGATCATAACGGCGGCCCGCGAGCCGATCAAGCAGTCGCTACGGCGGCCGTTGCCGGCTAACGTTTCCTTGCCACCGCGACGACCTTGTTGCTGTTGACCCTGGTCTTGAGCAGCGGCCACAACAGGGGAGCGAGCAGGGGGGCCGGCCAAGTCGGCAGGCCTTGCTTTTCCAGCAGATAGACCCTGGCATAGCGGCTGATCGGCCAGGACAGCTCGTTCCTGGTCCCCAGACGTTCGACGGTCAGGCCGGTTGCGTCCAACATCTGGGCGAGACCTCGAACCGAGAAATTCTGAAGGTGGAAGATCGAGGTCCGGCCGCGCTGCCAGCTCCGGCCTGCCTTGCCGATCCGTCGCGAGCGCGTCATGCATGCATGATTCCGTCCAGACGCGAGACGCATGGCGTGTGGAGATAGAGCAGGCCGCCCGGGCGCAAGATCCTCGCGCAGGCGAGCACCGTCGCCTGCGGGTCAGGGACATGCTCGAGAACGTCGAGCATGGTCACGGCATCGAACGAGCCGTCGGGCACGCTCAGATAGTCGGTATCGATGTAGATCCGATCGACGACCATGCGCAGCTTCGACATGTTGTGGCCCGAAATCTCATGCCCCCGAGGTCCCGGAAACCTTGGCGGCGCAGGGTCCGCAGAAAGCCGCCATGACCGGCGCCGAGGTCGAGCACGCTGGCGCTGACCGTAGACGCTGCCGCAGGCCAAGCAGCGGAACACGTCGAGCTCCTTGGTCGCGCTGTGCTCGTTGTGGACCTGGCATACGAAGGCGGCGTCAGCCTCATCCGGCTCAAGGTGGGCCCGAACGTGCGCCGCGCAGCGGCACGAAGGCGACCGGGAAGAGGGCCTGCTGACGGCTCTGACCCGCCGTGTCCTTCTCGACCAGGACCAAGTCCTGGTTGAAGGGATCGCTGCCGATCGGGATCACCAGGCGGCCGCCCTGCTTGAGCTGGTCGACCAGTGCTGCGGGCACCGAAGGCGGGGCAGCGGTCACGACGATGCCGTCGTAGGGGGCCCGCGGGGGCCAACCGGCCGCACCGTCGCCGACCCGGAACTCGATGTTGCGATAGCCCTCCGCCTCGAGGCACGCCCTGGCCCGGGCGGCAAGCTCCGCGTCCACCTCGATCGTGACCGCCAAAGCGGCGAGCTCCGCCAGGATGGCGCATTGATAGCCCGAGCCGGTGCCGATCTCGAGCACGCGAGCCTCCGGTTGCAGCTGCAAGAGGTGGGTCATCACCGCCACGATCAGAGGTTGCGAGATGGTCTGATCATGGCCGATCGGCAACGGCCGGTTCTCATAGGCCTCGGCCCTCAGATCCGGCGGCACGAAGCGCTCGCGCGGGACCTTGAGCAGCGCATCGAGAACGCGCGGATCGAGCTCGCGGCTGCCGTTTCCGATCCCGGACCAGGCGACCTCGCGGACGACCGTGTCGACCATCGCCCGGCGCTCGGCGAGCAAGCCGTCGCGCCCATCGCATGCGCCGGGCGCTTCCGTCATGGTCAGGCCGGCAGCTCGGCGCCGAGCAGCTGGCGCAGGTAGTCGATCCCGGTCTGCGACAGGCGGTAGCGCCCCTGATGCTTGAACACGCGCTTGGCGATCAGGTTCTGGCGGACGCACTGCGAGGGATTGCCGACCTTGATCCCCTGCTCGGTGAGCAGCCCGTTGGCGTCGCCGGTGCTGAACGATTTGTCGGCGCTTCGCAGGTACGAGAAGTAGCCGGCCAGCAGCACCCGATCGACGTCGCTCGCGGCGCGCGGCAGATGATGAATGAGCTCGCCGAAGCTGTTGCCCTCGAGCCGGCGCGGCGCCGGCCTGGCGAGCGTGTCCGGTGCAGGGTTCACCCGTGCCGGCTCGGCGGTCTGATCGAAGCGCGCGAGCCAGCTCTCGAACCGGTCGAGGTAAGCCTTCACGAAGGCCTCGCTGCCCTCGACCTCGAACTCGCGTTCAGAAAGATTGATCCGAAGCCGCGCGTGCTGCCCGTCCACCAGCTTCCCCGCTCGCCGACCTACGCCGCAAAGGATTGGTACCGCGTGCGCAAGCCTAGCCTCCGGCCGCGGTCAGCCGCAAGCTGATCTCGCTCGCGAGCGAGCCTCAGCCAGGCTCGTCGAACAGGCGGGCGAGCGCCGCCCGGATCGGCCCCGGAATCGGCGCCGGGCGCTCGCTGGCCCGGTCGACGAAGACGTGGACGAAATGACCGTCGGCTGCCGCACGGTCGTCGTCGTCACGGAAGATCCCGATCGCATAGGTAACGCTCGAGCGGCCGAGCCTGGTGACCTTCAGCCCCGCGGTGATGCGGTCCGGGAAGCGGGCGCTCTGCCGGAACCGGCAGCCGCTCTCGACACAATAGCCGATCACCGGGCTCCGCCAGGGCTCGAGCCCGCCTTCGCGGATCAGATAATGGGCGATCGCGGTGTCGAAGAAGCTGTAGTAGTTGACGTTGTTGATGTGGCCGTAGATGTCGTTGTCGAGCCAGCGGCTCGGCACCGCGTAAAAGACCCGGTAGTCGGCGCGCACGGGCGGGTCGCGATCCATGGGCGGCTCCGGCGAACTGGACGGCGGGGCAGGGGGTCACCTGGCGAAACGCGCCAGAATCAGGGCCAGCAACGCACGCAGCGCGGTCGCCTCGCCGCCCTTGGGCCGACCCGGACGGTCCTTCAGATTCCAGGCGAAGATATCGAGATGCGCCCAGGCTCCGGTCTCGGCCACGAACTCCTTGAGGAACAGCGCGGCGGTGATCGCGCCGGCATAACTGCCCGGGGGCGCGTTGTTGAGGTCGGCAATCGGAGTGTCGAGCATCTCGCGATAGGGCGGATGCAGCGGCAGCCGCCAGAGCGGATCGAAGGCGGCGCGGCCGGCCGCGAGCAGATCATCGGCCAGCTGGTCGTCGGACGTGATCAGCGCCGGCAGATCGGGGCCCAGCGCGACGCGGGCGGCTCCGGTCAGCGTCGCGCAATCGATCATCAGCTCGGGCCGCTCGCGATCGGCTTCGGCCAGGAGGTCGGCCAGCACGAGCCGGCCCTCGGCATCGGTGTTGCCGACCTCGACGGTCAGTCCCTTGCGCGTCGAGAGCACGTCGCCGGGACGGAACGCGCTGCCGGAGACGCTGTTCTCGACCGCGCCGATCAGGAGTCGCAGCCGGACCGGCAGTTCCAGCGCCATCACCGCCCGGGCGAGCCCGAGCGTGACCGCAGCGCCGCCCATGTCCTTCTTCATCAAGAGCATGTTCTGCGAGGTCTTGAGGTCGAGACCGCCGGTATCGAAGCACACGCCCTTGCCGACCAGCGTCACCTTGGGGGCGCCCGGCTCGCCCCAGATCAGCTCGACCAGCCGGGGCGCCCGCGCGCTCGCGCGACCGACGGCGTAAATCGCCGGGTAGTTGTCGGCGAGCAGCGCATCGCCCTCGATCGTCCGGAACTCGGCGCCGAAGCGGGTCGCGACCGCGCCCGCCGCCTCGGCGAGCTCGGCCGGCCCGAGGTCGGAAGCCGGCGTGTTGATCAGGTCGCGCGCGAGCCAGACCGCCTCGGCGATCGCCTCGCTGCCCCGGAGCCCGGCATCATCCGCGAGCGCGAGTCGGACCGACCTGGCCTCGCGCTGTCGATAGCGGTCGAAGCGATAGCTCGCGAGCGCCCAGCCGAGCGCCGCCTGACCGGTGCCGGGCTCGGATTCGGCCCATTCGAGCCGCCAGTCGCCGGCCGGCAGGCGCCCGCGCAGGGCGGCGAAGTCCCAGGGCTCGACGGGCTCGCTCCGGATCAGCAGGGCGCCTTCCAAGGCGCCGTCGCCCGCCGGCAGAAGTGCCGTGGCCGCGGGCTTGGGCTCGAAGCCCGTCGCCTCTAGCCAGCCGCGCACCTGCGCCGGCTGCTCCGCGAGCCAGCTCTGGTAGG
>DATAOG010000516.1:0-2149 GCA_036265855.1 Geminicoccaceae bacterium
GGTCCCGCGACCCCGGCACCGATCGCCGGCCCCGCCGGCCCCAACGTGGCACCGATCACGACCGCCGCCGCAAGCCCACCCCCCGATGCCCGCCACAGCGCGCGACCCAATCGTCCGCCTCGACCCGACATGTCTCTCCCCCCGTCGCGCCGCCGACGGGCGCATCCTTCCCCCCGAGCAATGCCCGGGCCAGGCCTCGGGTTCCCGGTTGGCCCGACGCCTGGTTGGCGGCGGGCTTCAGACCGCCCCGTCCACGACCACGTCCAGCAGGACCGGCTCGGAGCCGGCGAGCGCTGCCTCGAAGGCGGTCTCGAAAGCGGCACCGGCCTCGATCCGGTGCGCCTGCACGCCCTGCGCCCGGGCAAGACCGGCGAAATCGATGGCCGGGTCCTTGAAGTCCATGCCGATGAAGGTGTCGTTGCCGTGGAACGCCTTCAGGCGCTGCTTGATGATCCGGTAGCCGCCGTTGTCGCAGAGCAGGAAGATCACCGGCAGTTTCTGGTTGGCAGCACTCCAGAGTGCCTGGATGCTGTACATGGCGCTGCCGTCGCCGATGATCGCGATCACCCGGCGCCCCGGCTGCGCGAGCTGCACGCCGACCGCGGCCGCGATCCCCCAGCCGATGCCGCCGCTGGCGTTGCCGAAGTACGAATGGCGGTCCCGGAACGGGAAGAACGCGTTGAGGCTGCGGGCGGTCGTCAGGCCCTCGTCGACCACGATTGCATCCGCGGGCAGACGCTCACAGATCGCCATCATCAGCCAGTCGGGATCCATCGGCCGTGCCCCGGCTTTGGCCGCTGCGATGCGGCGCATAGCCTCGCGCTGCGCCGACCAGTTGCGCCCGGCGAGCTCCGCGATAGTCGTCTCTGCACGCTGCGGACGCGAAGCGCCGCCCCGTTCGAGGATCAGCGGCGTCAGCGCGTCCAGCGTCGCCTTGACGTCGGCACGCAGGGCGAGCTCGGCCCGGTAGTTCTTGCCCATCTCCCAGTCGCGCAGGCCGAGCTGCACGACCGCGATGCCGCGCGGCAGCGGCTCGACCTCGCTCCAGACCGACATCTGCAGCACGTCCGCGCCGATGCAGACCAGCAGATCGTAGGGGCTCAGCAGCTCGCGGACCCGCCTCTGGTCGCGCGACAGCTGGCCCAGGAACAAAGGATGCTCGGACGGGAAGTGGGCGCCGCTGACCACGGTCTGCTGATAAACGGGCGCGCGCAGCGCCTCGGCGAAACGCGCGGTGTCCGCGAACGCATCGCTCGTGACGATCTCGCCGCCGGCGAGAATCACGGGCCGCTCGGCCGCGAGCAGCCGGTCGGCGAGCCGGCGGAGCGCGGCGTCCGAGGGCCGGCCGGCCGCGTCGACCCGGGTCGGTGCGCCAAGCTCGAGCGCTTCGAAGGCGTTCAGGATGTCGCCCGGCAACGAGATGAAGACTGGGCCCGTGGGCGGCGTCAGCGCGACCTTGGCGGCGCGATGCATGATGCGCGGCAGGTCGGCGAGCCGTGTGACCTCGGTCGCCCACTTGACGACCGGGGCCGCGATCGGCACCAGCGGCGCGTACAGCAAGGGCTCCATCAGCCCGTGCCCCTGCTCCTGCTGCCCGGCCGTGACGATCAGGGGTGTGCCGGAGACGTGTGCCGTATACAGAGCCCCGATCGCATTGCCGAGCCCGGGCGCCACGTGCACGTTGCAGGCCGCGAGCCTGCCCGAGGCGCGGGCATAGCCGTCGGCCATCGCGACCACGATCGACTCCTGCAGGCCGAGCACGTAGCCCATCTCGGGATGATCGGTCAACGCGTGCATGATCGGCAGCTCGGTCGTACCGGGGTTGCCGAACATCTGCGTGACGCCTTCGGCCCTCAGCAGCTCGACGAAGGCGCTCCGGCCGCTGATCCGATTGGAGGGCGGGTTTTCGGGCATGAAGAGTCGGCGATCTCCCTGGCCCGATGATGGCGCGATCCGGACCGGCGGTCGAGTCGGTCTTTTCCGGCGCTTGCCTCTGCCTACATCTAACCGGCTTTGCCTTTGAGGGTGGAAGGGAAGGATTCGTGCTAGAGCTGATCAGTGAGGGCTCGGATCGGCAGCCGGGCTCGGAACCGGCGGCCCCCGGGGTGGCCGATGACGACGCCCTGCTCGATGTCTTCTCGCGCACCGT
>DATAOG010000517.1:0-1676 GCA_036265855.1 Geminicoccaceae bacterium
GGCGGCCTCGTTTGCGCATGGCGGGGGTGGCCGGCCGGGACCTCGCGGGTCAAGGGGTAGTGGCAGCGGACCAGCCCGCGCGGACCGCGCGCGAAGGCCGGCTCCTCGGCCGCGCAGCGCCCGGTCGCGTACGCGCAGCGCGGATGGAACAGGCAGCCGGACGGGCGGTCGCCGGCGCCGGGCACGAGGCCCGGGATGGTCGGCAGCAGGCGCTCGTGGCAGCGCTCGGGCAGCGCATGCAGCAGGGCCGCGGTATAGGGGTGCTGGGGATCGGCGAACAGGCCCTGCGCGTCCTGCATCTCGGCCTGCTGGCCGGCGTACTGCACGACCACCCGGCGCGCGGTCTCGGCGACCACGCCCATGTCGTGGGTGATCAGGATCAGCGCCATGCCGCGCTCCTGCTGAAGCTGGAGCAGCAGGTCCAGGATCTGCGCCTGGATCGTCACGTCGAGCGCGGTGGTCGGCTCGTCGGCGATCAGGAGCCGCGGGTTGCAGGCGATTGCCATCGCGATCATGACCCTTTGGCTCATGCCGCCCGAGAGCTGGTGCGGGAAGGCTCTCAGACGCTCCGCGGGCGCCGGGATGCCGACCAGCTCCAGCAGCTCGAGCGCCCGCCGGCGCCGCTCCGCGCGCGTGCCGCCCTCGTGCACCTTGATCGCCTCGGTCAGCTGGAAGCCGACCGTGAAGCAGGGGTTGAGCGAGGTCATCGGCTCCTGGAAGATCATCGCCATGTCCTTGCCGACGATCCGGCGCCGCGCCGCGGCCGAGAGCCCGAGCAGCTGCTCGCCGGCGAAGCTCAGGCGCTCGGCGCGGACCCGGGCGGTCCAGGGCAGGAGGCCCATGACCGCGAGCGCGAGCACGCTCTTGCCTGAGCCCGACTCGCCGACGATCGCGACCACCTCGCCCTGATCGACCTTGAGATCGACCCCGTCGACCGCCTTGAACGGCCCGCTGAAGGTCGGGAACTCGACCGTGAGCTTCTCGAGCTCGAGCAGCGCCACCAAGGTCACCCGCGCTCGCCGGGCCCGGTCCCGATCGGACCGCCCGGCCGTGCGCGCGACCGGGCCGGCAATCGGACCGGGCACCAAGGCCACCGCCCGGGCGGCCGACGGCAAGGCGGACCGCCGGCCGGGTCACGCAAGCGCCGCTCGCTCGCCCGATCACGCCAGCGCGACCTCGCCGGTCCATGACGCCGGGGCGTTTTCTTCACAGGGACATGCCAGGGCGGCCTCTCGCCTCGGAGATTCCGGCGCCTCCGGCTGGCGAGGCGACGGCCACGGTAACCCGACGTTAACGCTTGCGCGTCAACCCTTGTTTCGGATGGTCCGTGCGACCCTGGGACTCCGTCCGCGCCGGGGACCGGAGGCCAGGGATTCCCACGCTCGCATGGACCATCCAACGGCGGGATCCTGGCCGGGAACGGTTGACCAAAGGTTAACGGGACCGTTGCCGACAGGACCCCGCCATCGTGATCGACGCTGCAGGCCGGCCCGCGACCCCGCTGAAGGATCGGCGGGACCGCCATGGACCGAGCGCCGCGATCGTGATCGGCGTTCCGATCCGGTCCCTGGCCCCGATGAAGGCTTGATGGAACCGTTGCGCACAGGGCCACGCGATCGTGATCGGCAACCCGATGCGGCCCCTGGACTCGATCAACGGTCAATGGGACCCCTTCG
>DATAOG010000518.1:0-4800 GCA_036265855.1 Geminicoccaceae bacterium
TCACCTGGTCCTCAACCGGCTGCAGAAGGGCTTCGGCTGGGGCGCCGGCGTCAAGCGCCGGCAGGCGGAAAAGGCGCTCGGCCGGGCGTTCGACTACTGCATCCGCGACCAGGCCGAGATCCTGACCGAGGCCGCCAACCGAGGCTGTCCGGTGCTCGATCTGCGGCGCTACAGCCGGTTCGGCCGGCAGCTGCGCGGGATGCTCAAGCGGTCGTTGCGGGAGCTGAGCGCGCGGCCCGGGCTCGCGGCCGCGGCGGCCACGCGCTGAATCATCTGATCAGCTCGGGAGCGGACCCATGTTTCGCCACTTCGAAAAGCGCATGCCGGAGGCCGTGCCGGCCCGGGCGAACGGTCGGGCGAACCCGCTGCCGTTGGCCGGGGCGCCGGCCGCCGACGGGAGCTCGGGCCTGGAGTTCACCGATCTCAAGGTCCGGCTGCATCAGCGGCTGCTCGACATGCTCAATCTCGGCGCGATCGACAAGGTCCCGGCCGACGAGCTGCAGCGCGAGGTCGGCGCGATCGTGCGCGAGCTGCTGCTCGAGGACGGCATCGCGCTCAACGCCAAGGAATACAGCCGGCTGGTCGAGGAGATCCTGGACGAGGTCCTGGGTCTCGGGCCGCTCGAGCCGCTGCTCAAGGACCCGACCGTCTCGGACATTCTGGTCAACACCCATGCCCGGGTGTTCGTCGAGCGCTTGGGCCAGATCGAGGCGACGCCGGTCAGGTTCAAGGACGACCGCCATCTTTTGCGGATCATCGACAAGATCGTGAGCGCCGTCGGCCGCCGGGTCGACGAGTCGCAGCCCTGGGTCGACGCGCGCCTGGCCGACGGCTCGCGGGTCAACGCGCTGATCCCGCCCTGCGCCGTCGACGGGCCGCTCCTGTCGATCCGCAAGTTTGCCAAGATGCCGTTCTCGATCGACCGCCTGATCGAGATCGGCTCGATGACCGACGAGATGGCGCAGGTGCTGCGCGCGATCGTCGCGAGCCGCCTCAACGTCCTGATCTCGGGCGGCACCGGCAGCGGCAAGACCACGATGCTGAACGCGCTCTCGAGCTTCGTCAGCGAGCGCGAGCGGATCGTCACGATCGAGGACACGGCCGAGCTGCAGCTGCAGCAGATCCACATCGCGCGGATGGAGACCCGGCCGGCGAACATCGAGGGCAAGGGCGAGGTCACCCAGCGCGACCTGGTGCGCAACGCGCTCCGCATGCGGCCCGACCGGATCATCGTCGGCGAGGTGCGCGGCGCCGAGGTGCTGGACATGCTGCAGGCGATGAACACCGGTCACGAGGGCTCGATGACCACGATCCACGCCAACAGCCCGCGCGACGCGCTCGCCCGGCTCGAGCACATGATCGGCATGACCGGCATCGAGCTGCCGATGCGCTCGATGCGGGCGCAGATCGCCTCGGCGCTGCACGTCGTGATCCAGCTGCAGCGGATGAGCGACGGTCGCCGCCGGCTGGTCTCGGTGCAGGAGATCACCGGCATGGAAGGCGAGGTCGTCTCGATGCAGGAGATCTTCCGGTTCGAGCGCACCGGGATCGATGCCGCAGGCACGATCCAGGGCCACTACGCGGCCAGCGGCGTCCGGCCCAAGTTCGCCCGGCGCTTCGAGCAGTGGGGCGTCGGGCTGGGCGAGGATCTGTTCAACCCCAACACCAAGCTCGGGTGAGGTCCATGGCGATCGACCCGCAGGCGCTGCTGTTTGCCGCGCTCTTCATCGGGGTCCTCCTGCTGTTCGAGGGCCTGTTGCAGCTGATCGTGGATCTGCGCGGCGGCCCCGGCCGCGAGGTCAACCGCCGGCTCCAGATGCTGGCCGACGGCAGCCACCCGAAGGAGATCCTGGACTCGCTGCGCCGGACGCCGCGCGCGAGCGGCGGCATCGTCCGCCTGTCCCCGGGGCTGCAGGCGCTGGACCGGCTGCTGCTCCAGGCGGGCGTCTCGGCCTCGCCCGGCCGGGCGCTGCTGTGGATGCTCCTGCTCGGCGCGCTGTCGCTCCTGCTGCTGCGGCTCGGGACCACGCTGCCGGCGCCAGCCGCGCTCGGGCTCGCAGCACTCGCCGCGATCGGCCTGCCCGTCCTCTACCTGCTCCGGCGCCGGCTGCGCCGGCTGCGGCTGTTCGAGGCGCAGCTGCCGGGCGCGCTCGACCTGCTGGTGCGCAGCCTGCGCGTCGGCCACCCGTTCAACGCCGCGCTCGCGGTGGTCGCGCAGCAGATGCCCGACCCGCTCGGCTCGGAGTTCGGGATCGTGGTCGACGAGGTGACCTACGGTCAGGCCCTCGATGAGGCGCTCGAGCATCTGAACGAGCGGATCGATCTACCGGATCTGCGCTACCTCACGGTCGCGGTCCAGATCCAGCACGGCACCGGCGGCAACCTTGCCGAGGTTCTGAACGGGCTCGCCAAGGTGATCCGATCCCGCTTCCACATGTTCAGCAAGATCCGCGCGATCACCGCCGAGGGGCGCTGGTCGGCGTGGTTCCTGTCGCTGTTTCCGATCGTGATGGTGGTCGCGGTGCAGGTGGTGAAGCCCGACTACTACACGCAGGTCGCGGACCATCCGTTGTTCAGCACGCTGGCGGCGATCACGGCCGTCCTCTTGGTGCTGAACGTCGTGTTCATGCGCCTGGTGACCAAGATCAAGGTCTGAGGGCAAGATGACGGCGGCCAACATGCAAGAGCTGATCACGCAACTGAGCGGCACCGACGGCGGGCTGATGCTGCCGGTGCTGGTCGCAGCCGCGGTGCTGACCACCGTGGCCGGGATCGCCGGCCTGCTGGCGGGCGAGGATCCGATCACGGTGCGCCTGGCGAGCGGCAGCAGCCGGGCGCCGCGGGCGCCGGTCGCGCCGGTCCCGATCCGCCGCCAGCTGATGCCCGCAGGCCTGCGGCGCCTGGCGCCATTTCTGACGCCGTCGGATTCCGGACACCGCACCCTGATGAGCGAGCGGCTCGCGCGCGCGGGCTATCGCAGCGGCGCCGCGGTCGGGCTCTATTATCTGACCCGGGCCGCGCTCGGCTTCGGGGCCGGCGCGACGCTGGCGCTGGCGCTGCCGGTGTTCGCGACCCGGATCGACCCGATCGGTATCCTGATCTTCAGCGTCGCCGCGGCGCTGGTCGGCTACTGCCTGCCGATCTACTGGGTCATGCGCCGGATCCAGGCCCGAGAGGAGGCGCTGCGCGACGGCTTTCCCGACACGCTCGACATGCTGCTCGTGTGCGTCGAGGCGGGCCAGGGGCTCGACGCGGCGCTTGCCCGGGTGGCGCTCGAGGTCGAGCGGGCCCATCCGGTGCTGGCCGAGGAGCTCGCGATCATCGGCCACGAGCTGCGCGCCGGCAAGGGCCGGACCGACGTGCTCCGCGATTTCGGCCGCCGCGCCGGGGTCGAGGAGGTCGGCGCGTTCATCACGCTCCTGATCCAGTCGGAGCAGTTCGGCACGAGCATCGGCGACGCGCTCCGGGTCTACGCCGGCGAGATGCGCGGCAAGCGGCTGCTCCGGGCCGAGGAGAAGGCCAACAAGCTGCCGGTCAAGCTGGCGCTCGGCACGATGGCGTTCACCGTGCCGCCGGTGCTGCTGATCCTGATCGGCCCCTCGCTGATCATGGTGATGCGCTCGCTCGCCCGCTTCGTGCACTGAGGCTCGAGCCGGAGTTCCCCGGCCCGCCGCCGGCTTCGGCGATCCGGGCGGGGAAGCCGCAGCGACCCTCGCCGTCAGCCGGCCGCGGCGCGCGAGACCGGGCCCGGCAGGTCCGGCAGGCGGCCTTCCTCGACCGCGTGGCAGGCGTGCAGGTGGGCGGTGCCGCGATAGGGCTGAAGGCTTGGCACCTCGGTCCGGCAGCGCTGGTCGGCGAACGGGCAGCGCGGGTGGAAGGCGCAGCCCGGCGGCGGGTCGATCGGCGAGGGCAGCTCGCCCCGGATCGCGAGCCGCTTGGAGCGCCGCTTCGGATCGGTCGACGGGCTGCTCGCCTGCAAGGCCCGGGTGTAGGGATGGAGCGGACTTTCGAACACCTCCGCACGGGGCCCGTGCTCGATCGGCCGGCCGAGATACATCACGATCACGGTATCGGCGATGTGGCGCACGACCGCGAGGTCGTGCGAGATGAACAGGTAGGCGAGCCTGAACTCGGTCTGCAGCTCGAGCAGAAGGTTCAGCACCTGGGCCTGGATCGAGACATCCAGTGCCGAGACCGGCTCGTCGAGCACGACGATCTTGGGCTTCAGCATCAGCGCGCGCGCGACCGCGATCCGCTGGCGCTGGCCGCCCGAGAACATGTGCGGGTAGCGGCCGTAGTGCTCGGCCCGCAGCCCGACCCGGGCGAGCATGTCCTTAACCGCGCTCCGGCGCTCGGATGCGCTCATCGCGGTGTTGACCTTGAGCGGCTCCTCGACGATCGCGCCGACCTTCTTTCTCGGGTTCAGCGAGCCGTAGGGGTCCTGGAACACGATCTGGACGGTGTGCCGGAGCCGGCGCCGCTGTTCGGCGGTCGCGGTCGCGACCTCGATGCCGTCGATCGCGAGCGCGCCGGCGCTCGGCGGCTCGATCAGCGTGACCAGGCGGGCGAGCGTGCTCTTGCCGCAGCCGGATTCGCCGACCACGGCGAGCGTGCGGCCGGCCGCGAGCTCGAAGCTCGCGCCGCGCACCGCCTGCAGCACGGCCCAGCCCTTGAGCGGCCCGCGCCGGATCGCGTAACGGCGCTCGAGACCGCGGGCCGCGAGGACCGGCGCGTCGTTGCCGTGGGGCGCCTGATCAGCCACCGGCCGTATCCGATGAGCGGAAGGGCTTACTGCGCATC
>DATAOG010000519.1:0-3416 GCA_036265855.1 Geminicoccaceae bacterium
AGCTGCTCGGGCAGGATGCCGGAGCGGGCGTGCTGGTCATGGCCTATCTCGATCCGGCGCGGCACCGGCTTTGGAAGGCCGAGCTGCGGGATGGTTGGGCCGACCCGGAGGTCGCGCGGGCGGTTGGGGAGCGTCTCGTCCGGATCCACGCCGCGACCGCCGACGATCCCGAGGTCTCGGCCGAGTTCGCGGCCGATCGGGTTTTTTTCGACATCAGGCTCGAGCCTTATCTCGTCGCAACCGGGAAGAAACATCTCGATCGGGCGGCGGCGCTGCAGGCGCTGGTCAAAACGACCGCAACGACGCGGCGCTGCCTGGTGCATGGCGACGTCAGCCCGAAGAACATCCTGATCGGGCCTGAGGGACCGGTGTTCCTCGACGCCGAATGCGCCTGGTTCGGCGATCCGGCCTTCGACCTCGCCTTCTGCCTCAACCATCTGCTGCTCAAGTGCCTGTGGACGCCGCGGGCGCGGGCGGGGTTTCTCCGCTGTTTCGACGCGCTGGCGGCGAGCTACCTCCCGGGTGTCGCGTGGGAGCCCGCGGCCCAACTCGAGGCGCGCACCGCACGGCTGCTCCCAGGCCTGTTCCTCGGCCGGGTCGACGGCAAGTCGCCGGTCGAGTATCTGACCGCGGCGGCGGACAAGGACCAGGTGCGCAACGTGGCGCGGGCGCTGCTGGCGCGGCCGGTCGCGCGGCTGGCCGAGGTGCGGGCCACCTGGGCAGAGGAGATCGGCGCGTGAGCGAGACCGCTATCGTCGAGGTGCGGGGGCGGCGGGTCTGGGATTCGCGCGGCCGGCCCACGGTCGAGGCCGAGGTAATGCTCCGGTGCGGCGCGATCGGGCGGGCGATCGCGCCCGCCGGTGCCTCGACCGGCACGGGCGAAGCGCTCGACCGGCGGGACGGGGGGACGCGCTTTGGCGGCTTCGATGTGCGCCAGGCGGTCGCGGCTGTGAATCAGGAGATCGGCGCCGCCATCGCCGGCATGGATGCATCGGCTCAGGGCCTGATCGACGAACGGCTGATCGCGCTCGACGGCACGCCGAACAAGGCGCGGCTCGGCGCGAATGCGACCGTCGCGGTCTCGATGGCGGTGGCGCATGCGGCGGCCGCCGCGACGGGCGTGCCGCTCTGGCGCTATCTGCTTGGGGATCAAGGCCCTGCCTTGCCGCTGCCGGAAATTCAGATCTTTGGTGGCGGGGCACATGCCGGGCGCCGGGTCGACATCCAGGATTTCATGGTGGTGTGCCCGAGGGCCGCGAGCTTTGCCGAGGCGCTTGACTGGACCGCCGAGGTCTATCTCGCGGCCGGGCGGCTGATGGCCGAGGCGGGCAGGCTGAGCGGCGTCGCCGACGAGGGCGGGTTCTGGCCGGACTTTGCGACCAACGAGGAAGCGCTCGAGATGCTGGTGCGCGCGATCGAGCGGGCGGGGCTGGTTGCGGGCGAGCAGGTCGCGATCGCGCTCGACGTCGCCGCCTCGGAGTTCGGACGCAATGGAATCTACCGGCTCGGGCTCGAGGGCCGCGAGCTGGATTCCGAGGGCCTGATCGTGCTGCTCATGGGCTGGCTCGAGCGCTACCCGATCGTCTCAATCGAGGACCCCCTGGCCGAGGACGATGTGGACGGCTTCGCCGCATTCACCGCCGCGGTCGGCGAGCGGGTGCTGGTGGTCGCGGACGATCTGACGGTGACCGACGCCGCGCGAGTGGGCGAGGCTGCCGGCCGCGGCGCTGCCAACACGCTGCTGGTGAAGCCGAACCAACGCGGCACGCTGACCGAGACCCGGGCGGCGTTCGATGCCGCGCGGGCCGCCGGCTGGCGGACGATCGTCTCGGCGCGCTCAGGCGAGAGCGAGGATGTGACGATCGTCCATCTCGCGGTCGGCTGGGGTGCCACTCAGCTCAAGGTCGGCGCGTTTGCCCGCTCCGAGCGCACGGCCAAGTGGAACGAGGCGCTCCGAATCGAAGAGGCGCTCGGCGCCGCCGCCAGCCTCGCCCGCCCGTTCCGGCCCTGAACTTCCTTCGTGCCAGGCTTGCGCCGGTCGCCCCATCCGGTCGGCCGGACCCGGAGCGCTGCTTTGGCTGGACCGAGGCTTGCTCTGCCGCTAGTCTGGAATTGGAACAATCTGAAGCCGCCGCTCACCTGATCTCGGGCGAAGCGGCTCCATGGGCCAGACAGCGGCTGTTCGCCAGCGTGATGGCTGAGGGTGCCGGGGAGGCGAGGGATGGCCAAGGCCATTCACATGATGATCCGGGTGCTCGAGGAGCGGCGCTCGGTCGATTTCTATGCCAAGGCCCTCGGGCTCGAGATCGCCGATCGGTTCGAATTCGACGACTTCACGTTGATCTATCTGCGGAACCGGGAGAACGATTTCGAGGTCGAGCTGACGGTCAACAAGGGCCGGAGCGAGCTCTATCAACTGGGCGACGGCTATGGCCATGTGGCGTTCGTGGTCGACGACCTCGACGCCGAGCATGCGCGCTTTGAGCAGGCAGGCCTGAGCCCAGCCGCGATCAAGGAGTTTCACCGCGAAGGCGTGCTGATGGCGCGTTTCTTCTTCGTGCAGGACCCCGATGGCTACAAGATCGAGGTCCTGCAGCGTCACGGCCGCTATCGCTGAGGTGACGCAGCCCAAGCACCTTCATCAGGGAGACACAGGATGCGCAGATCCGGAATGGACCGCCGCCGGTTCCTGGAGGCCTCGGGGCAGGCGGCGGCCGGCGCCGCCGTGGTCGCCGCGGTCGGCGGCACGACCATGCTGATGGCGCCGGACGGCGCCTGGGCGATGACGCTGCAGACGCTGAGCGGCGCGGACGGCGCGACCCTGCTCAAAGCGCTGCGCGTCATCTATCCCCACGACAGCCTGGGCGATCAGTATTACGCGGCGGTGGTCGAGGCGCTCGATCAGGACGCCAAGACCAAGCCCGAGACCGCGACCCTGCTGAAGGACGGGATCGCCGGCCTCAACCGGGCCATGCCCATGCCCTTCCTGGAGATGTCCGAGGGCAACCAGCTCCAGGCGCTGGAGGCGATCCAGGGCAGCGACTTCTTCCAGACCATCCGGTTCAAGGTGATCGCGGTGCTCTACAACAATCCGCGCGTCTGGCAGGCGTTCGGCTACGAGGGTCCTTCCTACGAGTTCGGCGGCTACATCGAGCGCGGCTTCGACGACCTCGGCTGGCTGCCCGATCCACCGCCCGAGGCGAGCCCGCCGGTCGGGCTCTGAGGGGGAGGACGCAATCATGGCACGATATGATCTGAAGGACGATTCGGTCGTCATCGTGATCGGCTCGGGCGCCGGCGGCGGCACAGTCGCCAACGAGCTCTGCCAGAAGGGCGTGCCGGTGGTCCTGCTCGAGGCCGGCAAGCGGGTCGAGATCGACGATTTCGTCAACGACGAATGGAAGTCGTTCCTGCAG
>DATAOG010000520.1:0-5512 GCA_036265855.1 Geminicoccaceae bacterium
CGCAAGCCGCCTGTCGGCGTCGGGCGAATGGCGGCTGGGCGCTCCGGGCGAAGGTAGTCGAACATCCGGCGCACGGCCGCAAGCTGGAGGCGGGTGGAGTCGGCCCGCGCCGACCGTTCCAGGGCTGCCTTGGCACGAAACGCCGCGAGCACGTCGGCCTCGAGTATTGTGAGGTCATCGCCGACCACGGCCTCGCGCGTCGCGATCGCGATCCGCTCGCCGTCCTTGACGGTCAGCACGCCGCCGCGCACGGCGCAGTGTCCCACCAAGCCGCCGGTGTTGCGCCACGAGACCACCGAGGCCTCAAGCACAGTCACGAAATCGGTGTGCCGCGGCAGAATCCCGAAGGCGCCGCTCGCATCCTCGGCGCGCAGGTGCAGGATATCGTCGAGCTCGGCGATGAGCGCGGTCGGGGTCGTGATCTCGAGCTTCACGCCGCGGCCTTCCCGGCGTCCGCCTCTTTCCGGCGCGCGTCCTCGAGCGTGCCGACCATGTACAAGGAACTCTCGGCCCAGTCGTCGCAGGCACCGTCCAGGATCGCGCGGCAGCCTTGGAGCGTGTCGGCAAGCGGCACGCTGCGGCCGCCCTTGCCGGTGAACGCTTCGGTCACGAGGAAGGGCTGCGTCAGAAAACGCTGCAGGCGGCGGGCGCGGCGCACGATCAGACGATCGCCGGCGCTTAATTCCTCGATCCCGAGCAGCGCAATCACGTCCTGGAGCTCGATGTAGTGATTGATCGCATGCCGGACCTCTTCGGCGAGGCGGTAGTGGGTTTCGCCGACCACCAGCGGATCGAGCAGCGACGAGGTCGAGGCGAGCGGGTCGATCGCCGGGTACATGCCCTCGGCGGCCTGCTGGCGCGACAGCACGATCGCGCTGTCGAGGTGGCTGAAGAGCTCGGCGACCGCGGGGTCGGTGAAGTCGTCGGCGGGCACGTAGACCGCCTGGATCGCGGTCACGGTCGCGCCGGCGACCGAGGTGATGCGCTGCTGCAGCTCGGCGATCTCGGTCGCCAGCGTCGGCTGATAGCCGACCCGCGACGGCAGCCGGCCGAGCAACCCGGAAACTTCGCTGCCGGCCTGGACGAAGCGGAACACGTTGTCCATCAGCAGCAGCACGTTGCGGCCGAGCTGGTCGCGGAAATATTCGGCGACCGTGAGCGCGCTGAGGCCGACCCGCCAGCGGGCGCCGGGCGGCTCGTTCATCTGACCGAACAGGAGCACCGTGCGCTCGAGGACCTTGGAGCTGCGCATCTCGAGCAGGAGCTCGTGGCCCTCGCGCGAGCGCTCGCCGATGCCGGCGAACACCGAGATGCCGGTATAGGTCTCAACCATGGCGCGGATCAGCTCCATGATCAGCACGGTCTTGCCGACGCCGGCGCCACCGAACATCGCGGCCTTGCCGCCGCGTGCGATCGGCGCCAGCAGGTCGATCACTTTGATCCCGGTCGCGAACAGCTCGCGGGCCGGGGTCTGGCTTGCGAGCGGCGGCGCCGAACGATGGACCGGCCAGCGGGGGACATCGGCGGGCAGCGGCGGGCCGCGATCAACCGGATCGCCGACCGTGTTCAGCACCCGGCCGAGAACCGCTTCGCCGACCGGCACGCTGAGCGGCCGGCCCAAGCGCCGGACCGGCGTGCCGCGGCGGAGCCCGGTCGAGCTCTGGAGCGCCACGGTCCGCACGCGGTTCGGATCGAGATGGCTCTGGACCTCGACGATCAGGCGCCAGGGGCCGTCCCACTGGATCTCGAGCACCTCGTTGATCGGCGGCAGCGCGCCCGCGGGCACCGTGACGTCGATCACCGAGCCGCGGACCGCGATCACCGAAGCCGTGGTCTCGTCATCGGTCGTCATCGTCGAACAGGATGCGCTCGGCGGCGCCGTCGGGATCGTCGAACTGCCCGTTCTTCAGCGCCCAGAGAAAGGCCGCGAGCCCGAGCAAGCCCAGGAACAGCGCCGCCGGGATCAGATAGAGCAGCCCGGTCACCGGCCGCGTCCCAGGCGAAGCGCGTTGCCGACCACGAGCAAGGACGAGCCGGACATGCACACGGCGGCGATCAGCGGTGTCGCCAATCCGAGGATCGCGACCGGCACGGCGATCAGGTTGTAGGCGAGCGCCAGGGCGAGGTTCTGCCGGATCAGGCGGTGCGAGCGGCGAGCCACCGTCAGCAGCTCGAGCACGGGCTGCAGGCGATCGCCCTGGAACACGGCATCGGCAGCGTTCTGGCTGATGTCGATCGCGCTCGCGGGCGAGGCGGAAACGTGCGCCGCTGCGAGCGCCGGGGCATCGTTCAGCCCGTCGCCGACCATCAGCACCTTGCGGCCCTCGTGCGCGAGCCGTTCGAGATGCGCGCACTTGTCGGCCGGCGTGCGAGCCGCCTGCCAGCGCTCGATGCCGACCTCGCTCGCGATCCCGGCGACCGCGGGCGCCCGGTCGCCGGACAAAAGCTCGATCGCAAAGCCCTGCCTGTGCAGGCTCTCGATCACGGAGGCCGCATCCGCGCGCAACGGATCGCTGAAGGTGAAACGGACCGGCGGCCGGTCGGGTCGAGCGAGCCACAGCTCGGGCCCCGATGCCTCGTCAGTAGCCGCCATGCCGCACCAGTTGCGGTTGCCGAGGCGGACGTTGCCGCAGCGGAGGCCCTGGCCCGCAATTTCCTCGACGTCATCCGCGACCGGCACCGAGGGCGCCGCCCGGCAAAGCGCCTTGGCGAGCGGATGGCGCGAGGCGCCGGCGAGAGAGGCCGCGAGCTTGAGCGCCGACGAGTCGATGGGCTGACGCCGGTCGAGTTCGGGATGACCGATCGTGAGCGTTCCGGTCTTGTCGAGCACGACGGTATCGACCTCGGCGAGCCGCTCGAGGGCGGTCGCGGATTTCAGAAGGATGCCCCGGCGCAAGAGACGGCCGCTCGCGATCACCTGGACCGCGGGCACCGCGAGGCCGAGCGCGCAGGGACAGGTGATGATCAGGACCGCGACCGCGTAGAGCAGCGCCGTCTGCCAGGCGATGCCGCCGAGGATCGTCCAGCCGAGGAAGGTGGCGAGCGCCAGGCCGTGGACCGCGGGCGCGTAGAGGCGCGCAATGCGGTCGGCGAGCACCACGTATCGGGCGCGGCGCTGCTCGGCCAGCTCCATCAGGCGGACGATCTCAGCGAGCAGCGTGCGCTCGCCGACAGCCGTCGTTTCGAGGCGGAGCGGGGCGGCCTGGTTGATCGTGCCGGCGAACACCGGGTCGCCGACGCCGACCGGCCGCGGCAGGCTCTCGCCGGTGATCAGGCTCGTGTCGATTTCGGAGCGGCCGGCCTGCACGCGGCCGTCGATCCCGATCCGCTCGCCGGCTGCGACCAGGACCGTCATGCCGGGCGCCACGCTCGCTGCCGGCAGCACCTGGCGCCGGCCGTCGGCTAACAGCACCGTGACCGCCTCGGCCCCCAGCGCCAGCAGGCGCGCCGCCGCCGAGCGGGCGCGGCCCCGGGCCCTCAGATCGAGAAAACGGCCGATCAGCAGGAAGAAGAGCAGCGCCACGGCGGAATCGAAGTAGGCGTGCTGGCCGCCGCGGATGGTCTCGAACAGGCTCATGCCGGCCGCGAGCAGCACCCCAACCGAGATCGGGACGTCCATGTTGGTGCGTCGCTTGCGCAGCGCGCCGAGCGCGCTCGAGAAGAACGGCTGGCCGGCGTAGGCAATCGCGGGCAGCGCGATCAGCGCCGAGAACCAGTGCATCAGCGCCCGGGTCGCATTGCCCATCGCGTAGGCCTGGCCCGCCCAGACCGAGATCGACAGCAGCATCACGTTGCCGGCGGCGAAGCCCGCGACCGCGAGCGCGCGCAGCAGCCGACGCTCGGCCTCGGCATCGCCGGCGGCAAGCTGGCGCGGGTCGTAGGGGGTCGCCCGGAAGCCCTCGCGGGTCACCACCTCGACCAGGCGCGCGGCCATGGCAGCAGCCCCGCGCCAGGTGACCACGAGGCGGCGCGTGGTGAGGTTGACGCGCGCGCTCTCGACGCCTGCCTGGGCCGCGAGTGCCCGCTCGATCCGGCGCACGCAGGCGCCGCAGTGCACGCCCTCGACCATCAGATGCAGCGTGTGCCGGCCGTCGCCACCCGCCTGGACGTAGCCTGACGGGTCGAGCAGGACCGGTTCGGGGCCCTCGGCCGCGGTCAGGGGCGAGCGGAGCGCCGCCTCGACGGTCATGGCTTCAGGTAGATCCGCGGGCTCAGGCGATAGACCTCGCCGTTCGCCCTGGCGGCCAGGCGGACCTCCCATTGGCCTGGCAGGGGCAGCCCGACCTCGGCGAGATACCGGCCGGGCTCGCGCTCGGCCAGCGCGAGGTCGAAGTCGAAGCCCTCCCGTGTCGGGCGCACGACCAGCGCGTCGATCCTGGCGCCCTCGAGGCGGGCGCCGTCCCGGCCCTGAAGGCTGAGCTCGAGCCTGCCCCGGCGGGCGCCGGTCTGAACGAAGCGGAAGGCCGCGCGCCAGCCGAGCGCCGCCTGCTCCTTCTCCGCCTCGATCGCCCGATTGTAGATGAGGCCGCGCTCGTAGGAATTGTCCGCCTCGAGCCCGGTCCAACTCGACAGTGCCAACCAGATCATGATGCCGTTGACGGCGAAGACGACGACAAAGAAGCCGACGAAGGTCCAGGGGATCCAGCGGCTGCGTCCGCCGTCCGCGGTCGGCTGCAGGGAAACGGCCATCATTCCGGCCTCCGAAAGATCGTCGTCCGCTCGGCGCGCGCGCCCGCGGCCCGGTCGGTCAGCACCATCTTCAGGTTCTGGACGCCGTCCGCCTCGCGCTCGTTCTCGCGGCCCTCGCCGCCGCGGTCTGAGAGCTTGCCTGGCGCCGTGACGAACACTCGGTAGGTGGCGACCGTGTCGGGCCGCGCCGTAAGCTGCGCGCGGGCACCTTCGCTCTCCTGTCCGAGCACGGTCAGGGTCGCGCCGGCGATCCCATCGAGTGCCAGATCATAGTGCTGCACCGCGCGGGTCTTGTTCAGGATCTTGATCGTGTAGCCGTTGCGGATGCCGCCGTCGGAAAGCGTGACGAACAACGGGTTGCGGTCGTGCAGGACGTTGATGTCGAGCGTCGAGCGGGCGGAGAGCCCGACCAGCACGCCGGCGCCAATCAGCAGGAGGATCGTGGCGTAGATCAGGGTCCGCGGACGCAGGATCCGCGTGATCGGCGGCAGGCCCTGCATGCGCCGCTGCTGGTTGCGCTCGCTGTCGAGCGTGATCAGCTCGCGCGGCCGGCCGACCCGGTCCATGACGCCGTTGCAGGCGTCGACGCACAGGCCGCAGCCGATGCACTCGAGCTGCAAGCCGTCGCGAATGTCGATGCCCATCGGGCAGACCGCGACGCACTTGTTGCAGGCGATGCAGTCGCCGCGGCCTTCCCAGCTCTGGCCTTTCTTGTGCGGCGCGCGCGGCTCGCCCCGCCAGCGCTCGTAGGTGACGACGTAGGAATCCTGATCGAGCAGCGCCGCCTGGAAACGCGGCCAGGGGCACATGTAGGTGCAGACCT
>DATAOG010000521.1:0-1738 GCA_036265855.1 Geminicoccaceae bacterium
GAGCACCGGCCGACCTACAAGCGCTTCTTTCTCCAGGGCATGAACGGCGTGCGCCGGCAGGTCGACGTCGCCTCGATCCCGATCATGGGGCTGAAGGGCGAGTTCCTGGGCGCCGCGGCATTGTTCTGGGAGATCAGGTGACGGTCCGGCTGTCCGCCGGCCGGCCCGCCGCGGCCAGGCCCGGGCGCCGGGCGCCGACGATCGCGGCGCGGCGGCCCCTCGGATGGTCGTCAGCGGAATGCCGGCGGCAGTCCGCAGGCCGGAAGTCTCTGGCGCGAGCGCCGGTCCGTGCGGCCGCGCCGCGGTTCGAGGTTGCGAACCGGCGCGATCGGGCGAACAATCGGCGTCCGACCAGGGAGGCGCGGATGGCGCTGCCGATCCAGATGATCCTGACCCGGCAGCTCTCGGGCTATCTGAGCGTGCCGGTGTTCCTGGTCGATCCCAAGGGCGATCTGTTGTTCTACAATGAGCCGGCGGAGGCGATCCTGGGGCGGCGGTTCGAGGAGACCGGCGCGATGCCGGCCGAGGTCTGGTCCAAGGTCTTCACGCCCGTGGACGATCAGGGCCAGCCGATCCCGCCGGACGAGCTGCCGCTGATGCGGGCGCTGGCCAGGCACCGGCCGGCCTATCGTCGCTTCCACATTCAAAGTCTGGACGGCAAGCGCCGGCGGATCGAGGTCTCGGCGATCCCGATCCAGGGGCTCAAGGGCGAGTTCCTGGGCGCAGCCGCGCTGTTCTGGGAGATCGACTGACATGCGCGTCACGCTGTTCGGCACCCGCGGCTCGGTCGCGGCCCCGGGACCCGAGACCGCACGCTACGGCGGCAACACCTCGACGGTCGAGGTCCGGGCCGACGACGGCACGCTGCTCGTGCTCGATGCCGGCACCGGCCTGCGCCGGCTCGGCGCGCGGATCGCGCCCGACACCCGGCGGGTCGACATCCTTCTGACCCATCTGCACATGGACCACATCCAGGGCCTGGGCTTCTTCGGCCCGCTCTACAATCCGGCGATCGAGGTCCACATCTGGGGCCCGGGCAGCAGCAGGCTGCCGCTCGAGTCCCGGCTGTCGCGCTATCTCTCGCCGCCGCTGTTCCCGGTGCATCTGCGCGACCTGCCGGGCATCATCTGTCACGAGGTGCCGCAGCCGCCGTTCGAGATCGGCCCGTTCCGGATCCAGACGGCGCTCGTCTGCCATCCGAACCCGACCGTCGGCTACCGGATCGAGGAGCAGGGGCGGGCGATCGCCTATCTGCCCGACCACGAGCCGGTGCTCGGGCTCAAGGACGGCCAGTGGCTCGACCCCGACTGGACCTCGGGCTACGAGCTAGCGGCCGGCGCCGACCTCCTGATCCACGATGCCCAGTACACCGACGAGGAGTACGCGCACTGCATCGGCTGGGGCCATAGCACCTACCGCCACGCGTTCGAGTTCGCGGCCCGGGTCGGCGCGAGCGAGATCGTGCTGTTCCACCACGACCCCTCGCACGACGACGACATGCTCGACCGCCTGCTCGCGGATGCGATCGGGCAGTTCAAGCCCGAGTTCCGGGTCGCGCGCGGCGCCGAGGGTACCGTGTTCGAGGTCGGCTCGCCACCCAAGGAGGCGCCGGCCCGGCATCATACCGACTGACGAGGGTGCAGCGGCCGCTGGCGAGCGGCCTGTCGCCTGCTATGCGTTCGCGGTTGCGACGGGCCATGGTCCACCATAGCGCGATATGATAGGCAGAGGGCAGGGC
>DATAOG010000522.1:0-2775 GCA_036265855.1 Geminicoccaceae bacterium
AACGGCGCGGCCTTCGGGGCGGTCTACACGCTCGTGCGGCCGCTGATCCCGGGGCCGGCGCAGACGGCCGGCGTCGCGGCGGGGCTGGCGGAGCACCTCGCGACCTGGCCGCTCACCGCCCTGATCGACCGCTCGCTGACCGGCAACCGGCGCGCCTTCGCCCAGTCCGCCTGGCGCCACGCCCTGTTCGGGCTCGTGCTGGGCGAGCTGGAGCGCCGCCTGAACCCGGAGGGCCGCTTCGAGCCCCTGGAGCAGGTGCCGGTCTCATCGAACGGCCACGGCAACATCGAGCACGCGGCCGCCGGGGCGACCGAGGCGCAATAACTCAAGCCGCCGCCCTGCGGAGTCGATGCAGGACTTGTGAACCGGTACTCGCGTATCCGGTTGCTCGTGCTGGGCGCTGTGGCGATCATCGCGGCGTCCGTCTGGCTGGCTGGCAGCCGCCAGCGCTCCGCAGCCGATCGCGCGCTCTCCGAGGCGCAGGCCGCCGACCAGATGCTGGTCGCGATGCTCGACCAGGAGGCCGGGTTGCTCGGCTACGCAAACACGGGCGACGAGGAGCTCCTGCGCCGCTATCGGGGCGGCCTGGTGCGCTTCGAGCAGGCGATCGCGGCGGCCGAAGAGGGCGCGCCTGCCGGGGAGCTGGACGAACGCGCCGCCATCGCCGCGCAGCGCCGCCTCGGGCGGCGATGGCGCGACCTCGCCGAGACGCTGCTGGTGGCGCAGCCGGACGTCCGCGAGTCCGCCCGGTCCGCGCTGGAGCCCCGGCTCAACCGGGTCATGGACCGCTTCCGGCGCGTCAACGCCGACTTCAAGGCCGACCTGCGCGCCGAGCGCGATAGCAACCAGTCGTCGGCTACCACCCTCGCCGTGGCGCTGATCCTCGTCCTGAGCCTCCTGTTCGGGACGCTCGGCTACGTGCTGTTCGAGCGCCGGGCCCGCCGCGAGGAGCGCCGCCGCCGGCTGCACTCCCGCTTCAGCCAAGTGCTCCAGCTCGCCCGCACCGAGGAGGAGGCCTACAGCGTCGTCAAGGAGTATCTGGAGGCGCTGATCCCGGGGGCCGACACCACGGTGCTCAACCGCAACAGCAGCGCCAACCGCCTCGAGCCACGCACGCACGTCGCATCGGACAGCCGCTTGAAGCTCGAGAACGTCGACCCGCAGGCCTGCATGGCCATCCGCGGCGGACGGACCTACGAGCGCCGCTCCGGCGCTGAGGACTTGATGACGTGCGAGGTCTGCGGCCAGCTCGGGCGGGACGTGACCTGCGTCCCCTCGCTGGTGGGCGGCGAGGTGATCGGCTCCGTGCTGATCGAGCATCCCGGCCACCTCGGCGCCGTAGAGGCGGACGAGGCGTCGGCGAGCATCGCCGAGGCGGCGCCCGTGATCTCCAACCTCCGCAACCTCGCGATCGCCGAGCTGAGGGCGTCAACCGACGGCCTAACCGGGCTGCCGAACCAGCGAGCCGTGCAGGTCAACCTGAGGCGGATGAGCGCGCAGGCGCTGCGCAGCGGGTTCCCGCTCGCCGCGATCATGTTCGACCTCGATCACTTCAAGCGGATCAACGACACATACGGCCACGCCAAGGGCGACCAGGTGCTCGCTACGGTCGGCCAGGTCACGGCCGGCGCCATCCGGGCCAGCGACTTCGCCGGTCGCGAGGGCGGCGAGGAGTTCGTGGTGCTGCTGCCGGCGACCGACCGCGAGCAGGCGGCGATCGTGGCGGAGAACCTGCGCAAGGCGATCGCGCTGATCCAGATCGCGGACGTCGATCGGGAGATCACAGCGAGCTTCGGAGTGGCGGCGCTCCCCGACGACTCGACGGAGCCTGACGGGCTGCTGCGCTGCGCCGACCGGGCCCTCTACACCGCCAAGTCGCGCGGACGCAACCGCGTCGAGCTGGTCGAGAGCAGGACCCCGGCCACCCCGGCGGACCCTAGACTCGCGGGCACGCCGGAGTAGCTCAGTTGGTAGAGCAGCGGTTTTGTAAACCGCAGGCCGCCGGTTCGAGTCCGGCCTCCGGCTCCTCGCGCTAGATAGCTCGGCCGCGCCCGCTCCAGCGGCTGCCGAAGCCGAAGCCTCCGCTCGGGATGCCGGCCAGCAGCACGAGGATCGCGCCGACGATCGCCACGATCGCCGAGCCGGTCAGGGCGGCGAGGATGATGTACACCAGCGCCGCGAACAGCACTGCAATCAGGATTCCGACCATGTCTCCTCCTTCGGTTCCGGCGCCGGTACCCCGCTAGGCGGAGATGAAAACCGGCGTGCCCACGGGCACGCGGTCCATCAGGGCCTCGAGGTCGGCGTCGGCCGCGCGCAGGCAGCCCGCCGAGGCGGCGGTCCCGATCGTCGAGGGCGAGTCGGTGCCGTGGATGGCGATGCGGTTGCCGCCGGTCCAGCCCGCCGGCAGGTTCGGCTGGTGCCCGCTCAGCGCCAGGATGCAGCACCCGTAGTACGGGCCGTAGCTTGTGCCGGCCAGCTTGTCGGTGACCGCGAAGCGCCCGGTCGGCGTCTCGGATCCGGCCCGCCCGATCGCCACGTCGATGCGCCGGACGACCCGGCGGCCGCGCAGCAGGGTCAGCGTGTGCTCCGAGAGGTCGGCACGCAGGGTCCAGCGGGTGCGCCGCAGCTTCACGGTCGAGCGCTTGATCCACGCGAGCTGGTTGTTCGGCAGCGCGCTGGTCACGACCGCCAACCAGGGCCCGCGCCGGGCCGCGACGCTCAGCACCTGCTTCGAGCCGAAGTCCGTGGTCGCCGCCAGGGTGCCGGCGGAAG
>DATAOG010000523.1:0-1806 GCA_036265855.1 Geminicoccaceae bacterium
GGTCTGCACGACCCGGCCGAGCGCGCCGGCCTGGACCAGCTCGGCCGCCCGGGTCATCGCCCGGACCTCGAACCGCTCGGAAAAGTTCACGGACCAGATTCTTCCGGTCTCCGACTGGGCCTGTCTGACGGCTTCGAGCTCTGCGGCGCCGATCACTCCCGGCTTGTCGACCATCACGTCCTTGCCATGCCGCATCGCCCGGATCGCGATCTCCGCCCGCTCGCCCGGAATGCCGGCCGTGACGATCAGCTGCACGTCCGGATCCTCGAGCAGCGCGCGCGCATCGGCGACCCGTCTGAGCTCGGGAAAGCGCCTGACGAAGCCCTCGAGCGGCACCGCGTCGTCCCGGCTCTGGTAGCCCTTGCAGACCGCGCCCTGCTCGAGCAGGCGCCCGACCTGGTGATAGATGTGCCGATGATCGAGTCCGATCGCGGCGAATTTCAGCGGCGGATGGCCGGCCATGAGCATGTCAATCAGACTCGTGTCGGACGATGGCCGATGATGCAAGTTCGCCCAAGAGTATCTCCCGTTTTTGAGCTCGGCGGTCCCGAAGCCCTCGGTCTCGCTGACGATAAACTACTCCGGTGCGTCCGACCGGCAACGCAGCCCGGGTAGCCTCAGGTGTAGGATCCGCCGGGCCTCGCAATCTACGCGCTTGCGACCGCGACGGTCTGGCCTTCGGCCGAGGCGCGCAGCACGGCGTCGATCAGGTAGTGCACGTTCAGCGCTTCGCGCCCCGAAACACGGGGGCTCCGGTGCCGGTCGATCGCCTCGAGGAAGTCCGCGAGCAGCGCGCGATGCGCGTCATGAGGGAAGGCCATCGGATCGGCGCCGCCGCCGGTCGCCTGCTCCTCGCCGATCTTCTCCAGGCTGCCGTCCCGGCGATGGACGGTCAGGACGCCGGCTGCGAGCACTGCCGTGGCCCTGGTGCCGATCAGCTCGATGCGCTCGGGAAAACCCGGAAAAGCGGCGGTGGTGGCGAGGAGCGCGCCGAGCGCGCCATTGGCAAAGCGCAGGCCGGCGCCCGCGAAGTCTTCGGTCTCCATCCGGTGCAGAGCGGTGGTGCCGGCGACCGCAGCGACCTCGGCGACCGGTCCGGTGAAGCTCAGCAGCAGGTCGAGGCTGTGAATCGCCTGGGTGATCAGGACGCCGCCGCCGTCGCGCTCGCGCGTCCCCCGCCCGGGTTCGTCGTAGTAGCTCTGCGGCCGCCACCAGGGGCAGACGACGTTGGCGGCCGCGAGCTTTCCCAGTTCGCCCGCCTCGAGGCGCGCGCGGAGCGCTTCGGAGGCCTCCCGGAAGCGGTGCTGGAACACGACCCCGAGGCTCACGCCCGCGGCTTCGGCCGCCTCGACCAGCGCTTTCGCGCGTGCGGTCGAGCGCTCGAGCGGTTTTTCCAGCAGGATGTGCTTGCCGGCGGCGGCGAACCGCTGCACCAGCTCCAGATGAGCATTCGGCGGCGTCACGATCACGACCGCGCCGACCGAGCGGTCGGCTCCGATCTTCTCGAGATCGTCGGCCAGCGGGAAGTCGAAGCGCTCGGCAAACGCGTTGCGGCGGTGCTCGCTCCGGCTGAAGGCGTAGGCAACTTCGACCCGATCGGCAAGATCGCGCAGGCTCCTGGCGTGCGGCAGCACCGCCATGCCGAGCCCGATCAGCGCGATGCGGCGCTTCTCCGGCATGGGCGCCGACCCGCTCAGTTGCCCTTCGCCCAGGCGCGCGTCTGGTCGCGGATGGCCCGCATGCCGCCCAGGAGCACGAAGTGGTCGAGACCGTAGTTGATGAAGCGGAAGCCCTGGGCCAGCCGGC
>DATAOG010000524.1:0-1599 GCA_036265855.1 Geminicoccaceae bacterium
GCGCGCCACCGTCGCCGCGCTGCGCGCCGGCTACCGGCCGGAGCTGCACCCCTCGGCAGCCGGGCCCTGAGTCCTCTCGCCTGCCTGAACCGGAGAGAGGTCGTCGCGGTCGATCCGGCGGATCGGCCCTAGGGCAGCTCCAGACGGAAAGGGTGCGTCGGATGGTGCTCGCATGGCTCCACGTCGCGATCGCGTCGCTTGCACTTGGCGCCCGCTGCGCGCCGCTGGTCGCGCTCGACCTGCTCCACCACCCGCAGCACACGCCGTCAGTCGCCGGCGGCGGCGGCCGGCAGGATCTGGATCTGCTCGGGGCCGGAGAGCTCGATCAGCGGTCCGCCCGCGTCCAGGACGAAACCGCGGACCTCGATGCGCCGGCCGGCGAGTTTCCTCAGGTCCAGCCCGGCCTGCTCGAAGCGATCTTCGATCTCGGCCAGCACCCTGATCGTGAAGTCGGAGCGCCAGTCGGCGCCGAAATTGAGATAGACGTAGTCGCCGGCGCGCGCGACCCGCCGCACCCGGCCCTGGACGATCTGGAAGCTGCCGATCGCGTCGGCGAGCCGAGCGGCATCTTGCGGCCCGAGCGCGGGATCGGCCCAAAGCCCCAGCCGCCGCTCGCGCGCGCTCCGCTCCAGCGCCAGCATGGCCGCCGCCCGCGCGCTATCGCCCGGGCCGGTCTGGACCAGCGCGAGCCCCTCTTCGAGCAGGGCGCCCTGCAACCATTGACCGTCGTCGCGCTCGACCTGGGCGACCAGATCGCCGTAGCGATCGATCGGCGCCGCCGTCGTGCCGAGCCGCACGGCGTGACCGGCCAGAAGGCTCGTGAGCTTCGCGCGCGCTTGCTCGGCCAGGCTGGCGTTGCCCGCGGGCAGCCGCAGCCCGGCGAGGCGGATGCTCCGGCCATCAGCCAGCACGAGCCGGTCACCGCCGAGCACGTCAGCGACCGCGAGCGGGGTGCTCCAGACGAGCTCTTCGGCGCCGGTCGCGCCTGCCCCGAGCAGCAGAGCCAGCACGCCAAGCCCGAGCCTTGCCGCCAGCACCTTCGATGATCCGCTGCCCTGTTGGCCGGGTTCCGCTAGCATGGGCCGAACGCGCCGCCACGGCAATCGCGAACGCGCCGGAAAAGGGCAAACCTTGGCCAGGCAGCCATGCTGGCATCGCCTCTATGCCGCGCCGACGGCCGCGATCGGTGCCGGCCGCGCCGGATCGCGCCGGTTCGGCTGCAAGGGACGGGGCGCTTGCCACCTGCGGGCCTGATCGCGCTGGTCTGCGTGATCCAGATCGCGGGCATGGCCCCGCTTGCGGCCTTCCCGGCGCTGATTCCGGTATTCCGGGACGCCTGGGCGATCAGCAACACCGGCGCGGGCTGGATCAGCGGCGTCTTCTTCACCGGCATGCTCGGCGCGGTCGCTCTCGGCACCGCGCTGACCGATCGGCTCGACGCCAAGCGCGTGTTCGCGAGCGGACTCGCGATCAGCGGCCTCGCCGCGTTCGGCTTTGCCGCGACCGCGGATGGCGCGTGGTCGGCCGGGGTCTGGCGCGTGCTCCAGGGGGTCGGCTTCGGCGCCACCTACATGCCGGGGCTGAAGCTCTTGACCGACC
>DATAOG010000525.1:0-4539 GCA_036265855.1 Geminicoccaceae bacterium
CGCATGCGCGCCAGCTCGTCCGCGGCGAGCCCGACGCCAAGCGCCGCCGCGCGATCGTGGCCGCCTGCGGAAAAATGCCGCCATCGGCTGTGGTATGGGATCGCGAGATCCGGATAACTGGCGCGAATCGTCTCGATCACGTAGTCGGCCGCGGGATCGAGCCGGCCGAGATCGAGGGCGAAGTGGGCAAGCTCGTCGCGCTCGGCGGCCGCCAGCAGCAGGCCGGCGCGCCCACGGATCGCTGCGGGCGCCCGCAGCCAGGCGATCGCCGCGGCCGGGTTGTCGAGGCGCGGCACTCAGGACGCCTGGTATTCGGTCAGCGCCCGACCCTTGGCGGTCTCGAGCTCGGTCCTGGTCGGCGATTCGAGCGCGTAGTAGCCGGCCGCCTTCTTGGCGTCGATCTCGACCTTGGCGTCCTCGGGAATCTGGTCGGCGGGGATCGGCACGCGCTCGATCACCTCGATGCCCGAGCGGACCATGGCGTCGTATTTGAGATTGCTCATCGACACCAGGTGGTGGATGCGGGTGATGCCGAGCCAGTGCAGCACGTCCGGCATCAGCTCCTGGAAGCGCACGTCCTGGACGCCGGCGACGCATTCGGTGCGCTCGAAATAGGCGGCCGCGCGATCGCCGCCCGGCTGCCGCTTGCGCGCGTTGTAGACCAGGAATTTGGTGACCTCGCCGAGCGCCCGGCCCTCCTTCCGGTTGTAGACGATCAGCCCGGCGCCGCCGGCCTGGGCGGTCGCGATGCAGACCTCGATGCCGTGCACCAGATACGGCCGGCAGGTGCAGATGTCGGAGCCGAACACGTCCGAGCCGTTGCACTCGTCGTGCACCCGGCAGGCGAGCTCCTTGGCCGGATCGGCAAGGGTCGAGACGTCGCCGAAGACGTAGCAGGTGAGCCCGCCGATCGGCGGCAGAAACACCTTCAGATCAGAGCGGGTGACGAGCTCCGGGAACATGCCGCCGGTCTGCTCGAACAGATGCCGCCTGAGGCTGGTCTCGGCCACGCCGCAGCGCTCGGCCACCCCAGGCAGGTACCAGACCGGCTCGATCGCGACCTTGGTACAGTTGACCTCGCCGGTCGGCGTCACGATCCGGCCGTCCGGGCGGAGCTGCTCGAGGCGGACCGCGTGGCTAAGCTCGGGCACGGTCAGCCGCGCCCGCGTGACCGCGATCGTCGGCCGGATGTCCCATCCCTGGGCGAGCTTGTCCGCGAAGACCTCGCCGACGACGTGCCCCCAGGGGTCGAGCGAGACGATCTTCTTCGGGTCGGCGCACTGCGGGTGGGGCCCGATCACGACCGCGGGCGCCGTGTCGGTGAGGTCCGGCTTGTGCAGCGCGTTCAGGCTGCCGGCGGCGATCGCGAGCGCCCGGTAGAGCGCGTAGCCGCCGGCATGGGCGCCGATCACGTTGCGCCGGCTGGCATCGCCGAGCGTGCCGATCACCGGACCCCGCGCGGCCGCGCTCGCCGCGCCCCAGGTGATCTTCGGCGCCTTGGGCCGGCCAGGCCTGGGGTGCGAGGTGATCGTGATGTGGCGCGCCGCTGCCGGCGCTTGAGAGGAACTCGTGTCCGTCATGCAATCGATCCGCTGCTCGCGCTGCGGCCGGACCGGCCTCGGAATTGCCGGGCGGCGTCGGCCGGCGGCCGATGACCATTGGCCGCATAGGCGAGATACACTAATCTGGTGACTGTTTCACGAACTGCCAGAGCAGATCACGAGCCGGGAGGTGAGCCGATGCGCCTGTTGCGCCATGGACCGAGCGGGGCCGAGAAGCCGGGATTGCTGGATGCCGAGGGCCGGATCCGCGACCTCTCGGGACAGATCGACGACATTACGCCGGCGGTGCTCGCGGCCGAGAGCCTGGCGCGGCTCGCGCGCCTGAACCCGTCCTCGCTGCCGCCGGTCGAGGGCCGGTCGCGGCTGGGCCCGCCGCTCGGGCTCGTGCCGAACCTCGTCTGCATCGGGCTCAACTACGCCGACCACGCCAAGGAGAGCAACCAGCCGATCCCCGAGCACCCGATCGTGTTCATGAAGCACACGGGCGCGATCATCGGCCCGAACGACACGGTCAGGATCCCGCGCGGCTCGAAGAAGTGCGATTGGGAGGTTGAGCTCGGCGTCGTGATCGGCAGGCGCGCCTCCTACGTCGAGGAGCGGAACGCGCTCGACCACGTCGCCGGCTACACGATCGTCAACGACGTCTCCGAGCGCGATTTCCAGTTCACCGGCGGCGGTGGCCAGTGGATCAAGGGCAAGAGCCCGGACACGTTCGCGCCGATGGGCCCGTGGTTCGTGACCAAGGATGAGATCCCGGACCCGCAGAACCTGAACATGTGGCTCGAGGTCGACGGCCACCGCTATCAGAACGGCTCGACCGCGACCATGATCTTCGGGGTAGCCCATCTGGTGAGCCACCTCAGCCGCTACATGACGCTGTTGCCGGGCGACGTGATCAGCACCGGCACGCCACCCGGCGTCGGCGCCGGGGTCAAGCCGAGCCCGGTGTTCCTGAAGCCCGGCAACGTGATGCGGGTCGGCATCGAGGGCCTCGGCGAGCAGCGGACCGAGGTCGGCCAGGCCTGAGGCGGCGCAGCTTGCGCAGGCGGGCCCCTGCCCCGCCCGACCGTGCGCTGCCTGCGCTTCTGAGGATGCCGCCGCGCCCGCTCCGACCGGCGCGCGGTCATTTGCCGCCCCGACCGGAGCCGCGACGTGGGCGGCGCGCCGGGCCTCCCCAAGTGCGCCGGCTGCGCACGATTTGAGCGACGTTGACGGCGAGCCGCCGCCCGTGTGAGAAGTCGGTCAAATCGTGGTCGGGAGACGAACAATGAACCGATGGCTTGGCACGCTCGCGCTGGTGCTCGGGGCGGCGGTCGCGGCGCCGATCGCGCAGGCCGAGACGCCCGCATCCACCCTCGTGATCGCGATGAACATCGACGACATCATCTCGCTCGATCCCGCCGAGACCTTCGAGATCGTCGGCGGCGAGGTGAACGGCAACATCTACGACCGGATCACCGTGCACGAGCCGGGGCACGAGGAGCTGAGCGGCGGCGTCGCCGGCAGCTGGGACATCGCGGATGACGGCCACACGATCATCCTGCACCTGCGGCCCGGCCTGAAATTCCATTCCGGCAATCCGATCACCGCCGACGACGTCGTGTTCTCGCTGGCGCGCGTGATCAAGCTCGGCAAGACCCCGAGCTTCATCCTGGGCCAGATGGGCTGGAAGCCGGACAACGTCGACCAGATGGTGACCGCGAAGGATCCCCAGACGGTCGAGCTCAAAGTCCCGGAGAAGCTGGCGCCGACGCTCGTGCTGAACTGTCTCTCGGCGGGGGTCGGCTCGGTGGTCGACAAGCAGGTGGCGCTCGCGCACGAGGCCAACGGCGACTTCGGCCACGAGTGGCTGAAGACCAACTCGGCCGCCTCCGGCCCGTTCGCGCTGAAGAGCTGGAAGCCGAACGAGAGCGTGATCCTGGAAGCCGCCTCGACCTCGCGCTACGGCGCGCCCGGCATGAAGCGCGTGATCCTCCGCCACGTGCCCGAGCCAGGCGCCCAGCGGCTCCTGATCGAGAAGGGCGACGCCGACATCGCGCGCAACCTCAGCGCCGACCAGATCGCAGGGCTCGAGGACAACAAGGACATCCGCATCCAGACCGACCCGAAAGCGCTCTCGATCTACCTCCAGGTCAACATGCGCGACCCGATCCTGTCCAAGCCGAAGGTGCGCGAGGCGCTGCGTTACCTCGTCGACTACCAGGGCATGGTGAACACGTTCCTGCGCGGCCAGTTCATCGTCCACCAGTCGTTCTGGCCCTCGGGCTTCTTCGCCTCGCTGACGGAGAACCCGTTCTCGCTGGACGTGACCAAGGCCAAGTCGCTGCTCGCCGAGGCCGGATATCCGGACGGCTTCGAGGTCAAGCTGGATGCGTTCAACAGCTCGCCCTTCAGCGACATGGCGCAGGCGATCCAGGCGAGCATGGCCCAGGCCGGGGTCAAGGTCTCGATCCTCCAGGCGGAGAAGAAGGCGGTCTACGCCAAGCATCGGGCGCGCAACCAGCAGATGATCCTGACCCACTGGAGCCCGGACTACCTCGACCCGAACTCGAACGCCGACGCGTTCGCCTCGAACCCGGACAATAGCGACGAGGCCAAGCTCACTGGCGTGATCGCCTGGCGCGGCGCCTGGGACACGCCCGAGAACACGAAGCTGACCGCGGCCGCGCGCGAGGAGCTGGACCCGGAGAAGCGCAAGCAGATGTACCTGACGCTCCAGCGCAACCTGGAGCAGGATTCGCCCTACGTGTTCCTGTTCCAGGGCGTCGAGCAGGCGGCGCTGCGCGCCAACGTCAAGGGCTTCATCTCCGGCCCGAGCTTCGATCTGGTGTTCTACCGAGAGGTCACCAAGAGCTAGGCCCAAAGCCGGCGATGGCGGCCGGACAGGCCGGCGGCGGACCCGGTGCCGCCGCCGTCAAAGGCCGCGGCGCGGCTCGCTGAAGCTGCCTTGCTCCGGCTGCCGGCGGTGATCGTCCTT
>DATAOG010000526.1:0-2966 GCA_036265855.1 Geminicoccaceae bacterium
CGGCAGCGCCCGGCCCAATGATTGGTCGAGCCGCCGAAGAAGCGCAGCCGGCAGGCGTCGAGAGCGAAATAGGGCAGCCCGATGTTGGCGCCCCGATCCAGGTCCTGGACCCGCTCCTCGAACTCGAGCCCGCCGCTCTCGAGCAGGCAGACGCTGAGCCTGACGCCTGCGAGAGCGCGCGCGAGCGTGATCCCCGCGGCGCCGGCGCCGACGATTGCGAGATCGCACTCGAGAACATGACCATCATTGAGTTCGCGCGCGTCGCGTAGCATCAGATGCCGAGTTCCGCGGTGGGTCGAGGCGGAAGCCCGCTTAGCACAACCCGCGGCTGAGGAACAGCCGGGCAGAGGTGTGAAACGGCGCGGCGGCCGGGGCGGCGGCGCGGTCAGCCGGTGGCCGTGACCTGCTCGCGCAGGTGGTCGGCCATCCGCAGCGCGAGGGCGACGATCGTGAGCGTCGGGTTGGCGCTGCCGCCGGTTGGAAATACCGACGAGCCGGCGATGAACAGGTTCGCCATGTCGTGCACGCGGCAGTCGCGATCGACCACGCCGGTGCGCGGATCATCGCTCATCCGCGTCGTGCCCATGTGGTGATGGCCGCCGATCATGCGCGGCGACCAGGTCGTGAGATCCGCGTCCACCCACTCGTCGATCTGCAGCCGGCCAAGCCCGCTGCGGCCGAACTCCTCGGCGAGCGTGCGATGGACCTCCTGCAGGCTGCGCTTGTCGGCTTCGCTCAGCCGCCAGTCGAGCCGGATCCTGGGCAGGCCGAGCGCGTCGGTTTCGGCGGCGAGCGTGACGCGGCTGTCCGGGTTGGGCGCCTGCTCGAGCGTGCTCCACATCACGAAGCTCGCCTGGTCGGGATGGTATTCCCGCAGGCCGAGGCGGCCGAGCAGACCGGCGAAGGTGTCGTCGAAGTCCTCGAGCGCCAAGGCGAGATCGGCCAGCAGGTGGTCCGGCAGCTTCGCGTGCTCGACCGCGGTCAGCATCCGCCGCAGCGCGGCGTAGCCCGATGCGCCGACGTTGTCGTGGACGAAATTGCAGTCGCAGTTCAGAAGGCCGGCGCTGGTCTGCAGGTCCGGGGCGAGCCTGAGATGGCCCATGACGAGCGTGCCGCCGTGGCGCGGCTGGCGCTCCTCGTAGGTGTAAAAGCCGATCTGCGAGGGCGCCGCCGCCAGCAGCCTGGCGCCCGGCAGGTGCGCGTGCTCCATGAAGTAGCGGCCGACGTTGCCGTGCCGATTGCCGAGCCCGACGTTGACCTGGCGGTTGGCCGCGAGCAGCAGGCGGGCGTTCTCGAGCCCGCCGCAGGCGAGCACGTACGCGCGCGCCTGCACCGTGAAACGCTTGCCCTCGAGAGTCGCGATCCGCAGCGCCCGCACTGCGGCGCCCTCCTCGCCGGTCTCGATGTCGACCAGATTGGCGTTGAGCAGGACCCGGACGTCGGTCGCCCTGGCGAGCGGCTCGCGATAGACCTTGCCGAACCGGGTCGGCGGACTGAACTGCCAAAGACCGGTCGCAACCAGCGCCGGATCGAACGGCAGCGCGGCCTCGCCCGGCAGGAACCAGAACCCGGGATCGTAGCTGTACGGCCCGAGCTGGCAGAGCTCGTGGGCACGCGCGTAGTACGGATCGAGGCTGGCGCGACTGATCGGCCAGCCGCTGTGCGGGACCCACGCTCGGGGCTCGAAATCGAGCGGGTCCAGCGGCCGGCAGCGACCCTCCCAGTGGTTGGTGGTGCCGCCGAAGAAGCGCAGCCTGCACGCCTCGAGCTCGTAATACTCGCGGCCGAGGTTGACACCCTCGTAAAGCGCCTGAGTGGCGCCGTCGATCTCGAGCCCGCCGCTCTCGACCAGCAGCACCCGGTGGCCGGTGCCGACGAACTGGAGCGCGATCGCGATCCCGGCCGCGCCCGCGCCGACCACGCAGAGGTCGCCCTCGAGCAGGGCTCCCGTCTCGAGTTCGCGCGCGTCGATCAGCACGCCGTGACGCCGCCCTCGACCAGGGCCGCGAGCGCGAACAGCCGGGCCTCGCTCTGTGCCAGCACCCAACCGTGCACCCGGACCGTGCGCCGGGCGGCAAAGTCGGCCCGGATCTGCTCGCGCAGGCGGGACCGGAGCTCGCCCGGCCCGACGCGATCGAGCCAGCCGCCCGCGTCGTGCCACTCGCCGACCAGCCCTTCGAGGAGCCGGGCGAGGTGCGCCTCCGCCGGATGCTGCTGCAGGTAGGCGAGCCCGACCCGCGCCGCGCTTGCCGGGTTGCGCAGAGTGCCGGCCAACCGGCGGGCCGGGGAGCTCGCTGCCTGCGCCCCCCGCCAGGGCAAGGACGCGATCGCCGGCCACAGCGCCATCGCCGCGACCGCCGGAGCCGCCCCGATCAGCAACCGCCGCCGGTTCACCGCTCGTCTCCTTGGTGCTGCTTCGCCCCGTCAGGCTAGTGGTGAAGGGCTAACGGAAGGTTGCGCGGGCGCACCGGCAGCTTTGGAGCGCACGCGGCCGGGCCAGTCGACGGCCGCGGTCCTCGGGGCGTCGGCATGCGCTCCAGCCGGCGCCCGAACTCGACCGGAAGATCCCGGCCCGAGGAGCCGGAACAGATCGGCTCGCGCAGCAGATCGGCACGGGACCTGCGATTCCCGGAGCTGTGATCGCGGCAATCCGCCGGTCGGGCTGCGGCGGCACGATCCGGTCAGAGGAACGTGGCGGATCGCTTCGGTTGCGCTATGATTCGTTGCGCGGGGCGGCTAGTTTGTTGGAACGGGAGCGGGGTCGCCATGGATGGCTCTCGCGAGAAATTTCTCGATCAGGCACTCGAGGGATACCGCGCCGGCGCCAGGGCCTGGAGCCGGGACGCGCTGCTGGGCGCGCTGGCGCTGCTGGTCGCGGGCGTGTTCGTGGTTGCCCCCTTCGTCAGCTGGACCCACGAGCGGCGCGCGGTCGAGGACGAGCGCGCCCTGGTGCAGCAGACCCAGGA
>DATAOG010000527.1:0-6717 GCA_036265855.1 Geminicoccaceae bacterium
GCGACCTCGGCGAGCAGCCAGGTCCGGAACGCCTGGACCTTGGGCTGCTCGGCCCGCAGCTCGGGGGCCACGAAATAGTACGCGCACTCGCTCGGCAGCTCGAAATCGAACGGGCGCACGAGCACCCCGGCGGCGAGCGCCTCGTCGGCGAGCGGGCCGCGGCTGATCGCGACTCCGGTGCCGCTGATCGCCGCCTGGAGCGCGAGCGGCATGGCTTCGAACTTCGGCCCGCGCTGCGGGTCGACGCCCGAAACGCCGGCGGCGCGCAGCCAGAGCCGCCAGTCGTCCATGTCGTCGAGCGCGTGCAGCAGCGTATGGCGGGCGAGATCGGCGGGCTCGTTCAGCGGCTCTGGCCCCTCGAGCAGGCGCGGGCTGCAGACCGGGGTCAGCGCGGCGCTGAACAGGCGGACCGCGACCAGGCCCGGCCAGGCGCCGAAGCCGTAGCGGATCCCGCAGTCGACGCCCTCGCGGGCGAAGTCGACCAGGCGCGGCGTCGCCATCAGCCGGATCTCGAACTCGGGCCTGAGTGCCTGGAACCGGCCGAGCCGGCCGGCCAGCCAGTTGGCGGCGATCGAGGGCGTGGTGCTGATCGTGAGCGTGCCGGCGCCGCGCCCGCGCACCTGCTCGACGCCGGCGGCAAGCTCGTCGAAGCCGCGGCGCACGGCCGGAGGCAGCAGCTGGCCCTCGTCGGTCAGCAGGAGCGAGCGGTTCAGACGGCGGAACAGGCGGACCCCGAGATCGGCTTCCAGCGCCTTGATCTGATGGCTGACTGCGGCCTGGGTCACGTGCAGCTCGTCCGCGGCGCGGGTGAAGCTCAGATGGCGCGCCGCGGCCTCGAAGGTGCGCAGCGCCGACAGCGGCGGCAGGCGTTCGGCCATGATCTTCTCGCATGAGCTGATCTAATCTGAAACATGAGCAACGATCGTTTGTCGTCAAGTCTTCTTAACCCATATCCGTTCATAAATAGATCGATGCGGGCCCGGTCGGGGCCCCGGTCGGAGGATGGAAACATGAGCGAGTCTAATCGCGTGGCGGCGCTCCCCGGGCTGTTCTCGGCGATCGCCGGCCGGGCGGTGCCGGCACCGGACTTCCGGGCGCTCGGGCCCGCGTACGGGGCGCCGGCGGGCGCCGGCATCGGCGATCGGCTGCGCGCGCTGCGCCACGCTTTCGAGCTCCGGCGCGAACGGGCCCGGACCCGCCGCGCGCTCGCCCGTCTCGACGACCGGCTGCTGCGCGATATCGGGCTCACGCGCCGGGATGTCGGGTTCGTGCTGAGGGCCCCGTTCCAGGGGCTCGCGGAAACGCTGAACGGCGAGCGGGGCGGCGTCAGAGTGGGCCCCTGGCTCCTCTGAGCTGTCCTCGGCGACTGGCGGCAATCGCGGCCGCGGTCGAACGCGGCCGCCGGCCGCGCAGACCGAATCGTCTTTTTGCGATGGAGGGTGGGGCGATGACCAGGACATATGTCGATTCGGGCTTCAGGAGCCTGTCGTCGACCTTCGCGGGCCTGAGCTTGCCGGTCCGGGCGGGCGCAAGCCCGCGCCCGGCGACCCGCGCCGGCGGACGTTCCTGGTTCGCGCGATCGGCCGATCAGCTGCTGACCTGGTCCGAGCGGGCGCGGCAGCGCCGTGAGCTGCTGCGCTTCGACGACCACCTGCTGCGCGACGTCGGGCTGACCCGCGCCGAGGCGCTCGCCGAGGCGGCAAAGCCGTTCTGGCGCGCCTGACCGGCGCGGCACCGTCGACGCGACCGTGATCGCCAGCCGGCCCTGACGAGCGGGCCGCCCGGCATCCCCGGGTCGTCGGGCGGGCGATCGGTCGCGGCGGCGGCCGCGCAACGACGGTGCGGCCTCCGCCCGTGCGACGCGCAGCGCTTGACCGCCGGGCGGGACTCATCTTTCCTTCTTGGCCGGCCGGCCAAGGGGCGCACCGCCGATGATGCTCGAACATCTGCGCCGGATGGCGCGCTACAATCGCTGGGCGAACCGACGCCTGTACGCGGCCTGCGCCGAGATCCCGGCGCCGCAGTACCACGAGCCTCGGCCAGCGTTTTTCGGCTCGATCCACGGCACGCTCAATCACTTGCTGGTCGGCGACCGGATCTGGCTCGCCCGGATCGAGCGCCAGCCGCCGCCCGGGCTCCGGCTCGACGACCAGCCGTGCGCCAGCTTGGACGTGCTTGAGGACGAGCGTGCGGCCGAGGACGAGCGCATGATCCGGCTGGTCGACGGCTACCGGGAGAACGAGCTCGCAGAGCCGCGTCGCTACACGATGGTCACGCGGCCGGGCATGGTCGAGACTCCGCTCCATCTCTGCTGGCTGCATCTGTTCAACCACCAGACCCATCATCGCGGCCAGGTCCACGACCAGCTGTCGCAGACCGAGGTCGCGCCGCCGCCGCTCGACCTGATCTTCTATCTGCGCGAGGTCGGCGAGCAGTGAGCGTCTGCCTGCTGTCCGAGGTCGAGCTGATCGAGGCGCGGACCGCCGCCGATCTCGAGCACGCGCGGCGGCTGTTCCGGGCCTACGCCGAGTGGCTCGGCGTCGACCTCTGCTTCCAGGGGTTCGAGCAGGAGCTCGCTTCGCTGCCGGGCTGCTACGCGCCGCCCGCGGGCCGCCTGCTGCTTGCCAGGGTCGGCGGCGACACCGCGGGGTCGGTCGGCCTGCGCCCGCTCGAGTCCGGGATCTGCGAGATGAAGCGGCTCTGGGTCGAGCCGGGGTTCGGGGGCCGCGGGCTCGGCCGCGCGCTCGCGGAAACGGTGATCGAGGCGGCGCGCGCGATCGGCTATGCGCGGATGCGCCTGGACACGATCCCCGCCCGGATGCCGGCGGCCCAGCATCTCTACCGTTCGCTGGGCTTTCGCGAGATCCCGGCCTATTACCACAACCCGCTGGAGGGCGTCGTCATGCTTGAGCTCGAGCTGACGCGTTGAGCGATCACGTCATCCCGAGCAGCGGACGCAGATCATCGGGCAGCGCCTCGCCGCGCAATGGATTGCGCACGACGATGCCGTCGAGCGCGGCACCATCGGCCATGTCCTCGCTCAAGACAATCGTGCATCCTGCCTTGCGGGCCGTGGCCAGGAGGAGGGCATCGAACAAGCCGAATGCGCCTGCGATCGTGGCAGCATAGGCAGCATCGAGCGCGTCGGTATCGGCTGCTGTGACCTCGAACGCTGCCAGCCAGTCACGGGCTTGCGCCACCGCGTCTCGCCTAGGGACAAAATCCTTCCGGGTGACTGCATAGACGAACTCCGCCAGCGCCTGCAGCGTCAGTACGCACGGGCGCTCGATCGAACGATCGACGATATCGACGGCCAGCCGGTGCTTGGCGCCGCCACTGCGATCGATGGCGCAAATCAGGATGTTGGTGTCGAGAGTATAGCGTTCAGTCTTCGTAGAGCTCATCGCGATTGAACTTGTAGTCGCCCAGTTCCCAACCCCGCTGCATGCGCTCGAGTGCGCGGGCGCGCGCCGCCTGCTGCTCGGGCGTCAGCACGCGCTTGCCCGACTCGACCGGCACGAGGCGCGCGACCGGCTTGCCGCGGCGGGTGATCACGAAGCTCTGGCCGGCCTCGACCGCACGCACGTACCGGGCGAACTGCTGGTTGGCCTCGCGCAGCGCGACTTCCTTGTCCATGGATACCCCGCATTGTAGCACAGAAATGTAGCACGCCACCGCCACGGCGCAAGCACTCAATCGGAAGATCACGCGGTCGCGAGCGCCGGGCAGGTCGCGAGCAGCGCCAGCCCGAGCAGTTGCAGAAGCACGAACGGTACGATGCCGCGGTAGAGGAAAGCGCAAGGAAATCCGCGCACATCATTGCCAAATCCTGAGCTTGGGGCTAAAAACCCGGGCCTCGAAACCATATCTGAGCGCAATGCTGCACTGCACCGCGAGCCCGCGCGCCGGCGCCGGCGTTCCTGGAGCGATCTCCGGGCGGGCGTCAGCGGGCATTCCGGACCCGCTCTCGATTGAGAGAGCTGCGTCGAATGTCCATCTGTGGCAGATCTTTCGGCAACATCGTCCCGTCTTCCTGGTGGCGACCGGCGTGATTGGCGGTTTTCGGGGCGCCCCGCGGCCCATGCTCACTTTGGGTACGCCTGTGGCGCCGCTGAGCCATGGCCGCTGAGCGCAAGCCCACGCCCATTCGCAGGGATTCCATGGGCAAGCTGAACGTCGACCCCGCGCTGATCGAAAGGCTGGCGGAGCTGCTGCAACGGACCGGTCTGACCGAGATCGAGCTTGCCGAGGGCGATGCCAAGGTCCGGGTCGCACGCGCTCCGCAGGCTGCGGTCGCGCCGATCGCGGCCAAGCCCGAGCTGCCCCCGGCCGCCGGCAGCGCGAGCCTGGCCGGGGCCGCTCAGCCGGCGCCGGCCGGCGCCAGCGACCGGCATCCGGGCGCGGTCCGGGCGCCGATGGTCGGGACGGTCTATCTCACTCCGGAGCCGGGCGCCCCGCCGTTCGTCGACGTCGGCGCCGAGATCCGCGAGGGGCAGACCCTGCTGATCATCGAAGCGATGAAGGTCATGAACCCGATCCGGGCGCCGCGCGGCGGGCGGGTCGCGAACGTGATGGTCAGCAACGGCGATCCGGTCGAGTACGGCGAGCTGCTGCTGATCATCGAATAGGCGGCCAGCCGCCGATGTTCGACAAGATCCTGATCGCGAACCGCGGCGAGGTAGCGCTCCGGATCCTGCGCGCCTGTCGCGAGATGGGCATCGAGACGGTCGCGGTCCATTCGACCGCGGACGCCGAGGCGATGCACGTGCGGCTCGCGGACGCGAGCGTCTGCATCGGCCCGCCGCCGGCCGCGGAGTCCTATCTGAACAAGGTCGCGATCCTGGCCGCCGCCGAGATCAGCGGCGCCGACGCGATCCATCCGGGCTACGGCTTCCTCTCGGAGAACGCCGATTTCGCCCAGATGGTGGTCGAGCACGGGTTCGCCTTCATCGGCCCCAAGCCCGAGCACATCCGCCTGATGGGCGACAAGGTGGCGGCCAAGGCGGCGATGCGCCGGCTCGGCATCCCGGTGGTCCCGGGCAGCGAGGGGCCGGTCAGCCACGAGGTCATGGCGCGCGATGCCGCGGATGCGATCGGCTATCCGGTCCTGATCAAGGCGGTCGCCGGCGGCGGGGGCCGCGGCATGGTCGTCGCCAAGGACGAGGCCGAGCTGCTCGAGGGCCTGCGGCTTGCCCGCCGCGAGGCCGCGGCCGGCTTCGGCGACGACCGGGTCTATCTCGAGAAATATCTGGCCCGGCCGCGGCACATCGAGTTCCAGATCCTGGCCGACCATGGCGGCCGCTGCATCCATCTCGGCGAGCGCGAATGCTCGGTGCAGCGCCGGCACCAGAAGGTGATCGAGGAGGCGCCCTCGACCGTGCTCGACGCCAAGACCAGGGCCGAGTTCGGCGCCCGGGTCGCGGCCGCGCTCGGACGGATCGGCTATCGCGGGCTGGGCACCGCGGAATTCCTCTATCAGGACGGCGAGTTCCATTTCATCGAGGTCAACACGCGCCTCCAGGTCGAGCACCCGGTGACCGAGTTCGTGACCGGGATCGACCTCGTGCGCGCCCAGATCCGGGTCGCCGCCGACGAGCCGCTCGGCCTCGCGCAGGCCGACGTGCGCTTCGAGGGCCACGCGATCGAGTGCCGGATCACGGCCGAGGACCCGGTGAGCCTGATGCCCTCGCCGGGCACGGTCGCGACCTACCATCCGCCGGGCGGGCCGGGCGTCCGCGTCGACAGCGCGCTCTATGCCGGCGCCGGCGTGCCGCCCTATTACGACAGCCTGATCGCCAAGCTGATCGTCCACGACCATTCACGCAGCGCCTGCCTCGAGCGGTTGCGGCGCGCGCTCGCCGAGTATGTGATCGTCGGTCTGCCGACCACGATTCCGCTGCTCCAGGCGATCGCCGACGACCCGGTGTTCGTCGAAGGCGACTACCACATCAACTGGCTCGCGGAGTTCCTCGAGGTCTGGCAGAGCCGCAGCCGCTGAGGCGAGGCGCACCCCTTGTCCGGCGCGATCGCGATCGCTATCCCAGAGAGATGCTGCCGCTGACCCCGGATCTGCTGCTGTCCGCCTATGCGAGCGGCCTGTTTCCGATGGCTAACGATCGGCACGATCCGACGATCCACTGGATCGAGCCCAGACGGCGCGGGATCCTGCCGCTCGACGGCTTCCACGAGCCGAAAAGCCTGCGCAAGCAGATCCGCAGGCAGCGCTTCGAGGTCCGGGTCGACCAGGCGTTCGAGCAGGTGATCCAGGCCTGTGCCGAGCGCTGCCCGGAACGGCCGCGGACCTGGCTGAACGACGACCTGATCGAGCTCTACTGCACGCTGCACCGGCAGGGCTATGCCCACAGCGTCGAGAGCTGGGGGGACGGGCGCCTGGTCGGCGGCCTGTACGGCGTCTCGCTCGGCGCCGCGTTCTTCGGCGAGAGCATGTTCTCGCGGGCCCGCGACGCCAGCAAGGTCGCGCTAGTCGCCCTGGTCGAGCGCCTGCGGGCGGGCGGCTATCTTCTGCTCGACACCCAGTTCGTCACCGATCACCTGCGCCGGTTCGGTGCCGTCGAGATCGCGCGCGACAGCTATCAGCGGCAGCTGCGCCGGGCGCTCGAGACGCCGGCCGTGTTCTATTCCGACGGCGGCGCCGTGCTCTCGTCGACGCCCTGGGCGTCCTGAGGCGGCGAGCCCTGGCCGCGGCCGGCGCTAGCG
>DATAOG010000528.1:0-1553 GCA_036265855.1 Geminicoccaceae bacterium
TCGACGAGGACGAGGCTTCCGCAACCATGGCCGAGATCCTGCGCGCGACTGGCCAGCTGATCGATCCGCACACCGCGGTCGGCGTTGCCGCCGGCCGCCGCTGCCGCCCGAGTCCGAAAATCCCTCTGGTCGCGCTCGCGACCGCGCATCCGGCCAAGTTCCCGGACGCGGTGCGGGCCGCGACCGGAGTCGCGCCGGCGCTGCCGGCCCGCCTCGCCGACCTCGGCCGGCGCACGGAATGCTTCTTGCTGCTGCCGAACGATCTGGCCGCGGTGCGCGACCAGCTCGAGCAGCTGGCCCTGGAGACCGCATGAGCGACAATACCCGGATCACCACGCTCGAGAGCGGCCTGCGGGTCGCGACCGAGACCATGGCGAACGTGCAGACTGCAAGCGTCGGAGTCTGGGTCGATGTCGGCGCCCGCTACGAGGCGGAGCAGGTCAACGGCGTCGCCCACATGCTCGAACACATGGCGTTCAAGGGCACGGCGCGGCGCTCGGCGCGGGCGATCGCCGAGGCGATCGAAAACGTCGGCGGCCAGCTCAACGCCTACACCTCGCGCGAGCACACCGCCTATTACGCGCGCGTGCTCGCCGATGACCTGCCGCTCGCGGTCGACCTCCTGGCCGACATCCTGCAGCACTCGGCGTTCGACGAGACCGAGCTCGCCCGTGAGCGAGGCGTGGTTCTCCTGGAGATCGGCCAGGTCCAGGACACCCCCGACGACCTCGTCTTCGACCTGTTCCAGGAGACTGCCTTCCCCGGCCAGCCGATCGGCCGTTCGATCCTGGGCCCGGCCGAGCTGATCGCGGCCTTGCCGCGCAACGCGCTGGTCGACTACATGGCCGGGCACTACGGGCCCTCGCGCATGGTGCTCGCGGCCGCCGGCAAGGTCGAGCACGACCAGCTGCTCGATCTCGGTGGGCGGTTGTTCCGGGACCTGCCGACGCCGGCCGTGATGCCGGCTCCGCCGGCCCGCTACCAGGGCGGCGAGCATCGCGAGACCCGCGAGCTCGAGCAGGCGCATCTCTTGCTCGGGCTGCCGGCCTTTTCCTATCTCGACGACGACTTCTATGCGCTGCAGGTGCTCTCGACCATGCTCGGCGGCGGCATGTCCTCGCGTCTGTTCCAGGAGGTCCGGGAGAACCGGGGCTTGTGCTATTCGATCTTCTCCTTCGCCTCGAGCTACGCCGATACCGGGCTGTTCGGGATCTACGCCGGCACCGGCGAGCAGGAGGTTTCCGAACTTGTGCCGGTGGTCTGCGACGAGTTCCTGAAGCTGATCGATGAGCCCGGCGAGGACGAGCTCTTGCGCGCGCGCGCCCAGCTCAAGGCGAGCCTGATGATGGCGCTCGAGAGCTGCTTTGCCCAGAGCGAGGAGCTCGCCCGCCAGCTGCTGGTCTTCGGCCGGCGGATCCCGCCCGACGAGATCATCGCGAAGGTCGACGCCGTCGACCGGGCCGCGATCCGCCGGACCGGCCGTCGCCTGCTCGAGGGCGGCGGCCCGACGCTCGCCGCAATCGGCCCGCTTGCCCACCTCGCGGATCTCGACT
>DATAOG010000529.1:0-3321 GCA_036265855.1 Geminicoccaceae bacterium
GAGCCGGCTCGACGAGCAGCAGACAGGACGCGCCGGAGATCGCCGGATCGGTCGGTTCATGGGCCTCGAGCGGTAGATCGGCAGTCAGCGTCACGTCCGGTGCTGCGAGCCAGTCGACCCGGTCGGAGGGCCTGCCCAGGACGACCGCGATCGGCGGCCGCTCGTCGGGCGGCCAACGACCGGCCTTCGTCGCTTCGACCACGAGCGCGAGCTTGGCCTGGCAGTCCGGCGCTCCGGCCCAATCGATCGCGGGCAGCGGCTCGCTGGTCGCGGCCGGTGTCGCGCTCGGGGAGGCCGCCGGCTCCGGCGTCCTGATCTGACAGCCCGCGAGCAGACCGGCCAAGGCCAGGCTGACCACGGCGAGCGCGCCGCGGCTGGTCAGGATTCGAGCCTCTGTGGCCCCGTCGACGAACTCCCACATCTCTCTTATAGGTTAATTCAGACTCGAAGATAATTCAACCATATGGAACAACGACGGTTCTGCAAAAACCCCGTGCAGGCCCTTCGATGCCGCGGTGCCTCGGCGTGACGGCAACCGTCGACCGGCGGCCGCCGAAAGGGTACCGCCGGCCGCCCAGCCGAGGTCGATTGGACCGAAGCCTATGGCTTGACTGCCGGTCGGCGCGGATGCAGGCGCATCCAGGACCGGTCGTGGTTCGCTCAGGCGTAGCGCTCGATCATGCCCACGACCTCGTCGAGCACGCCCTGGAGCAGCGTCTCGTCGTCGGCCTCGACCATGACCCGGATCAGCGGCTCGGTGCCCGATGGCCGGACCACCAGCCGGCCGCGACCATCGAGGCGCGCCTCGGCGGCCTGGATGCACGCCCGGACCTTGCTGTTCTCGAGCGGCCGCCCGCCATTCAGGCGGCAGTTGCGCAATCGTTGCGGCCAGGGCTGGAAGGCCCGGCCGAACTCGCTCATCGGCCGGTCCTGGCGGCGCATCACGGTCAAGAGCTGCAGCCCGGCGAGCAGACCGTCGCCGGTCGTCGCGAAGTCGGTCATGATGATGTGACCGGACTGCTCGCCGCCGAGGTTGTGGCCGGAGGCGCGCATGTGCTCGACCACGTAGCGATCGCCGACCTGGGTCCGGTACAGCGAGAGGCCGCGGCTCCGCAGGTAGTGCTCGAGCCCGAGATTGGACATCGTGGTCGCGACCACGCCGCCGCCGCGGAGCGATGCCTGCGCCTGCCAGCTCTGGGCGAGCAGCGCCAGGATCTGGTCGCCGTCGATCAGCTCCCCGCGCTCGTCGGCGAGCCCGATCCGATCGGCATCGCCGTCGAGCGCGATGCCGAGATCGGCGCTATGCTCGCGCACGGCGGCGCACATCGCCTCGGGGTGGGTCGAGCCGCAGCGGGCGTTGATGTTGAAGCCGTTCGGATTGACGCCGAGTTCGATCACGTCGGCTCCGAGCTCCCAGAGGACCATCGGGGCGACGCCGTAGGCCGCGCCGTGGGCACAGTCGATCACGATCTTGAGGCCGTTGAGCGTCATGCCCCGCGGCAGGCTCGCCTTGAGCGCCTCGATGTACCGGCCGCGGGCGCCCTCGAGACGCACGGCCCGCCCGACCAGGCTCGGCTCCGCCAGGCCGTCATCAGCCGAATCCCGCATCCGCTCCTCGATCGCGAGCTCGATCTCGTCCGAGAGCTTGTAGCCGTCCGGGCCGAACAGCTTGATGCCGTTGTCCTGATACGGATTGTGCGAGGCCGAGATCATCACGCCTAAGTCGGCGCGCAGCGAGCGCGTCAGCATCGCCACGCCCGGAGTCGGCAACGGCCCGAGCAGCGTGACGTCCATGCCCATCGCGATGAAGCCAGCGGTCAGCGCAGGCTCGAGCATGTAGCCCGAAAGCCGCGTGTCCTTGCCAATCACCACGCGGTGGCGGTGATCGCCGCGGGTGAAGTGGCGGCCGGCCGCCAGCCCCAGCCGCAGCGCGATCTCGACGGTCATCGGCGGCTGATTGGCCGTGCCGCGAATCCCGTCCGTTCCGAACAGCTTACGAGCCATGACAGTCCCGGAGCAGTGATTCCTCAGGGCTCAGGATAACGCCAAGGGCGAACAACCTTGCCAGCGCTGCCGCCGTCAATACGCTTCGCCGATCCTAACACGACAAGGCTTGCCAAATCCGGACGCATTGTCGAGTCGCGGCGACATCGTGGACCCGAACCACCGCAATCCCCTGCATCACGCCAGCGAGCGCCGCCGCCAGCGATCCGGGCAAGCGCTCAGACGGAGGAGCATCCTCGGCCAGACGTGCGAGGAAGCTCTTGCGAGATACCCCGAGCAGGATCGGCACGCCAAGGCCGAGGAAAAGGCCGAGCCGGCTGAGAATCTCGACGTTGTGGGCGAGCGTCTTGCCGAAGCCTATGCCCGGGTCGATCAGCAGGCGATCCCGCTCGAAGCCGCGCGCGACCCAGGCCAGGATCCGCTGCTCGAGGTGATCGAACACATCGAGCGGGGCGCAGGCATAGGTGGGTTGCCGCTGCATGGTCGGCGGCTCGCCCTGGCTGTGCATCAGGACCACCGGGCAGTCGCTGCCGCCGGCGACCTCGAGGCTGGCCGGATCGTGGCTGAGCGCCGAGACGTCGTTGATCATGCGCGCGCCGGTGGCAATCGCGGCGCGCATGACCGCGGCGTTGCGGCTGTCGATCGAGACCACAATCCCACTGGCCGCCAAGGCCTCGATCACCGGCAGGACGCGGCGCATCTCCTCGGCCGGCGGGACCGGTGCCGCGCCGGGACGGGTGGATTCGCCGCCGACGTCGACGAGGTCGGCGCCTTCGGCGTGCAGCTTGTGGCCGTGGGCGATGGCAAGAGCCGGCTCGAGGAAGCGGCCGCCATCGGAGAAGCTGTCGGGCGTGACGTTGACCACGCCCATGATCAGGGGCCGCCGATCGGGCAGACTTCGGGGCCAGCCGCAGGGCTGGGTCACCGCGGCAAGTCGGCGGCTGAGCGCGGCCTCGACCGCTTGACCTCGCCTGCGCGCCCAGGACGCCAACTCGGCCACCGGCAACGTGCAGCGCTCGACCCGGCCGGCCGCTCGCTGCCAGCTCTCGGCGGCGGTGAACCCTGCATCCGGGTTGCCGAGCGGCAGCGCGAAGCCCGCCTCGACCGCCGCCCTGGCGGCCTCGCCCCGCAGCACGCCGAGAGGTCTAAGATAGATTCCGGCGGTCGACGCTATCAGAGCGATCGTGCGCGCCCCGACGCTGGGGCCTGAGGAGTCAGCGTTTGCTCGCCCCGGTCGGATCACGCACCGGGCTGGGGGCTAGGCGCGAGCCCGCCGGTGTCGTCCTTGGGCGGTGCCGTGGTCGGCACCGAGCCACG
>DATAOG010000530.1:0-3066 GCA_036265855.1 Geminicoccaceae bacterium
TGCGCATGCCGGTCGCATCCGAGCCGGCGTGCGGCTCGGTGATGCCTAAGGCCCCGAGCCCGCCGGCCGCGATCTTCGGCAACAGTCGCCGCTTCTGCTCCTCGCTGCCGAAGTCGATCAAGGGCTTCATCGCATGGAAGCTGGTTGACCAGACGCTGCCGGTCGCGGCACAGGCTTTGGTCAGCTCGCGCACGCAGGCGAGATAGGCGCAGTACGAGACCGGCTGGCCGCCATAGGCCTCGGGCACGAACATCGCGTTCAGGCCCAGCTCATTGATCGAGCGCACGTTGTCCCAGGGGAACAGGGCGGTGCGGTCGTAATGCGCGGCGCGCGGCGCGATCACCTCGGTCGCCAGCCGGCGCACGGTCCGCACCAGCGTCGCCGCTTCGTCCGTGAGGCCAGCCGGCAGGTCGAGCCGGTCGAGCACTCTCGTCATGCGCGATCACGCAGCTCGAAGCAGCAGAGGCACTGGCCCGATCTTGCTCTCGCTCACGGGGCGCGAGCCGGCCGGATCGCTGCCAGCTTATCACGCAAGCTCGCGCGCGCCTGCGCGAGGTCGTACTCGTCCTGCAAGCGCAGCAGGAGGGGCGCGCTGGCCGCGCCCAGGCGCTCGAAGCGCAGCGCCGTCTCCGCAGTCACCGACCGGCGCCCGGCCAGAATGTCGTGGATCATCTGGCGCGAGATCCCGACACGTCTGGCCGTCTCGGCCACCGTCAGGCGCAATCCCTCTGAGATCGCTTCCGCCAACACCTCGCCGGGATGCACGGGCGCAAAGCCCGGCTCGGGAGCGGCCGCGGTCTCAGTGATACTGTTCGAGGTCCGCTCGGTAGAGATGGCTGTCCTGCCCCCATTCGAAGGTGATCCGCCAGGGTCCGCTGACATCGATCGCCCATCGTCCCGCCTGGTCGCCTTTGAGACGGTGCAGGCGCCACCCCGCAACATCCATATCCGCGAGCGTGAGTGCGCTGTGCAGGACCGCAAGGCGGGCTCGGAGGCGGCTCGCCAACTCCGGCGGGATACCGGACAATTTGACGGTATTGAAGAACCACGCCAAACCCTTGTGGCGGAAGCTCTTGATCATTCCATCCGAGTGTAAACCGTTGCTTGACATATGTCAAGCGGAATTTGACAGCAGCTTCGTCGCTCACGGCGGGCGTCAGCACGGGCTCGAACTGCATCGTGGCTCCGATGCCTCGAAGCGGCAGGGCTCGGGCGCGATCCGCCCCTCGCGCGCCCAGACCGCGAGCTCGCGCTTCAGGATCTTGCCGCTCGCCGTCAGCGGAAAGTCGTCCAGCAGCACGAAGTATTCCGGCATGTCGTAGATCGCGAGGCCGAGCTCCCACAGGTGGCGGAGCATCTGTTCCGCCCGCGGCGGCTCGTCGCCGACAGAGCTGACCGCGAGGCAGAGCCGCTCGCCCAGCCGCTCGTCCGGCAGCCCGAACGCGGCCGCCCGCGCGACCTGCGGATGGCGAAACGCGAGCTCCTCGACCTTGGCCGGGTGGATGTTGTAGCCGCCCCGGATCACGACGTCCTTGAGCCGGCCGACGATCTCGAGGTTGCCGCGCGGATCGAGCCGGCCGAGATCGCCCGAGAGGAACCAGCCGTCCTTGTTGAACGAGCGCTCGGTTGCCGCCTGATTGCCGTAATAGCCCAGCATCAGCGCCCCGCCGCGGCCGCCGATCTGGCCGACCTCGCCCGGGCGCAGCTCGCGGTCGGGATCGGCGGTATCGAAGATCCTGACCTCGTAGGCGGGCCCGCCGCGGCCGCAGGTCGCGCAGATCACATCAGCGTCGTCGTCGGGGTGGGTGTAATGGTGCGAGGAGCTCTCGGTCATGCCGTAGATGTTCTGCGGCGTGATGCCCTGCTCGAGAAAACGCTCGGCGACCGCGCGCGGGATCGGCGCGCCCGCCATGTAGAACAGGCGGATCCGGCCGAGCCGCGGGAGATCGCGCCGGCGCTGCTCGGCCAGGATGTCGATCGCATGGGTCGGCACGCCCATGACGTAGGTCGCGCCGGTCAGCATCAGCCAGTCGAGCCGGCTCATGCCGGCAGGCGGATCGTCGAGCACGAGCTCCATGCCGGCGGTCAGCGCCTGGCCGGCCGCGACCCAGGCGATGTGGTGCGAGAGCGGCGAGAGGCTGAGCAGCACGGTCGTGTGGTCGTGGCGCCAGTCGCGCACCAGATCGCGGCAGTTCGCGAGCAGCGTGTTGTCGGAGTGCAGCACGGCCTTGGGCCCGCCGGTCGTGCCCGAGGTGAACGCGAGATAGGCGACCTTGTCCGGATTGTCGTCGACCGGGGCGAGGCCGCGCGCGCCGGCCTCCGGTCCCGGCAGCTCCGGCCCCGGCGCGCGCGCCCGCGGCAGGCGCCAGACCCTGCGCAGTCCGGGCAGGTCCGCGAGCTGATCCTGACGCTCGGCATCGGCGCCCCAGCCCTCCTCGATCAGGACCGCGCTGGCGTCGATGTAGCGCAGGAGGTCGCCGACGTCCTCGACCCGGTGGTTGCGATGCAGAGAGGGGTTGCAGACGTAGCCGTTGCGCGCGCAGGCGAGGAACGCGGCGAGTGTTTCGAGACGGTTCGAGAGCCAGAGGCTGACCCGCTCGCCCGACCGGAGCCCGGCCAGGGCGAACGCGTCGGCGATCGCGTCGACCCAGCCGTACAGCTCGGCGTAGGTCAGCCGCCTGGCACCGTCGCGGGCGGCGAAGGCCTGCGGCCGCTCCGCCGCGTGACGCGCCAGGAGCGTGTAGAAGGTGTCGGCCTGCCACACGCCCGCGTCGTAGTAGCGCCTCGCGGTGCGCGGATCGTGCAGGGTCAACAGATGGCCCATCGCCTCAGCGGCCGAACTTGTCGGGGTCGGGCTTGCGGCGCGCCCCGAACGCCGCGCCCAGCTCCTTCGATTCCTCGCTCTCCAGATACTGGCGCAGCAGAAGATCGTGCGCCATCCGCGCGAGCCCGGCGACGCCCCCGTGGCGGGCGCCGAACGAGGCCTTGATCGAGGCGAGCGCGAACGCGCCCCGCTCGGCGATCTCGAGCGCCCACGCCTGCGTCTCGGCGCGCAGCGCATCGTCC
>DATAOG010000531.1:0-3106 GCA_036265855.1 Geminicoccaceae bacterium
CCATGACCGCATTGCCCGCGGCATCGAAATGGGTCAGCTCGGTCATGCTGCCACCGTGAGCCCGAGCAAGGCCGCGGTCGCGCTCCGGACATCCGCCGCGCGCATCAGCGATTCGCCGACCAGGCAGCAGCGCGCGCCCGCCGCCGCCATGCGCTCGAGGTCATCATGCGTGTGCAGGCCACTCTCGGCGACCAGCAGACGGTCCGCGGGCACGCGCGGCGCCAGCTCTTCCGTGGTCCCAAGATCCACCCGCAAGCTCTTGAGGTTCCGGTTGTTGATCCCGATCAGACGGGAATCCAGCCGGAGCGCTCGATCGAGCTCGGCGGCATCGTGCACCTCGATCAGAACGTCCATCCCCAAATCTCTGGCCAGGCGGGCTAACGTCCGTGCCTCGTGGTCCTCGAGCGCGGCCATGATCAACAGCATGCAGTCGGCGCCCAGCGCCCGGGTCTCGACCACCTGATAGGCCTCGAGGACGAAATCCTTGCGCAGGCAGGGCAGGGTCACGGCCGCCCTGGCCGCCTCGAGGTCGCGGTCGGCGCCGTGGAAATGCTCGCTCTCGGTCAGCACCGACAGGCACGCGGCGCCGCCCGCGGCATAGGCCGAAGCCAGCGCCGGCGGGTCGAAGTCGGCCCGGATCAGGCCCCGGCTGGGCGATGCCTTCTTGATCTCGGCGATCAGCCCGAACTGGTCCTGCTCGAGCTTGGCCTCGAGCGCGGCGGCGAAGCCGCGCGGCGGGGGCCCGGGCAGCCGTCGCTCGAGTTCGGCGAGCGGCAGCCTGGCCTTCCGGCGCGCGACCGCCTGCCGCTGCCTGGCGCAGATCTCGGCCAGAACGTCAGTCACCGGGTAGCGCCTCGCGCGAGATCGCGATCAGCTTGGCCAGGACCGCCTTGGCGGCGCCGCGGTCGATCGCCTCGACCGCGCGCGCGACGCCGCCGCGCAGGTCATCGGCCCGCCCGGCGATCACGAGCGCCGCCGCGGCGTTCAGGAGCACGATGTCGCGATAGGGCCCGCGCACGCCATCGAGCAGCGCCCGGAGCGCGTCGGCATTGGTCTCGGCATCGGCGCCCTTCAGATCCTCGAGCCGCGCCCGCGGCAGGCCGGCCTGCTCCGGCGTGACCTCGAAGGTCCGGACCTCGCCGGCGTCCAGCTCGGCGACCTTGGACGGGCCGGTCGTGGTCAGCTCATCCAGCCCGTCGGAGCCGTGCACGACCCAGGCGCGCTCGGCGCCGAGCTGGCCCAGCACCCGGGCGAGCGGCTCGACCCAGTCGGCCGCGAACACGCCGAGCAGCTGGCGCCTGGCGCCGGCCGGGTTGGCGAGCGGGCCCAGCAGGTTGAAGATCGTGCGCGTCCCGAGCTCGACCCGGGCGCCGGCGACGTGACGCATCGCACCGTGGTGGCGGGGCGCCATCATGAAGCCGATCCCGGCCTCGCGGATCGAGCGCTCGACCCGGGCCGGATCGGCCTCGATGTTGACCCCGAGCGCCGCCAGGATGTCGGCCGAGCCCGCCCTGGACGACAGCGCGCGGTTGCCGTGCTTGGCCACCGGCACGCCGCAGGCCGCAATCACGAGCGCCGCCGCGGTCGAGACGTTGAAGGTGCCCGAAGCATCGCCGCCGGTGCCGCAGGTGTCGAGCGCGTGCTCGGGCGCTCGGACCTTGAGCATGCGCTCGCGCAGCACCTGCGCGCCGCCGGTCAGCTCGTCGACGGTCTCGCCGCGCACCCGGAGCGCGACCAGAAAGCCCCCGACCTGGGCCGGCGTCGCGTCGCCCGCCATCATGATCTCGAACGCCTGACGCGCCTGATCGACCGTCAGGCAGCTGCCGCCGGCGACCAGCCCGAGCAGCGCCTTCATCCGGTCCGGGTCGGTGCTCACGCCGCGACCCTGCTCTCGACCGTGGCCAGGAAGTTGCGCAGCAGGCGATGGCCGTGCTCGGTCTCGATGCTCTCCGGATGGAACTGGACGCCGTAGATCGGCCGCGACCGATGCGCGATCCCCATGATCACGCCGTCGGCGGTGCGCGCCGTCACCGCCAGGCATTCGGGCAGGCTCGCGGGCTCGGCGATCAGCGAATGGTAGCGGGTCGCCATGAACGGCGAGGGCAGGCCCGCGAACAGGCCATCGCCCGCATGCTCGATCGGGCTGAGCTTGCCGTGCATGATCGCCGGCGCCCGCACGATCCGGCCGCCGAACGCCTGCGCGATCGCCTGATGGCCGAGGCAGACCCCGAGGATCGGGCAGAGCTCGGCGGCCGCGCGCACCAGCGCAAGCGAAATGCCGGCCCGGTCCGGATCGCAGGGTCCGGGCGAGATCACGATCGCCTCCGGCCGGAGCGCCAGCACGTCCGCGACGCTCAGCGTGTCATTGCGGCGCACCGTGACTTCGGCGCCCAACTCGCCCAAGTAATGGTACAAGTTGTAGGTGAAGCTATCGTAGTTATCGAGCAGCAGCAGCGTCATCGGTCGGTCATTCGAGCCCAGGATTGTCGGCCAGTCAGCAAAGCCCGGCCCAGTCGGCGGCGTCAAGTGGGAAAGCGCCCGGCCGGACCCGGCGGCGGCTCTGGCGGAGGAGCGGCTGGAGCACCGAGATACGCGCTGCTGAATTCGACGCAACCATATCGCCCGATTGACGTTGTCATCCGAGCTGCATCCGCGCCGGGGGATTTCGACCCGGTCAGTGGCCGCCGAGCAACTGTGGTTGATCGGATGTGAACGTCGATGGCGCCAGCCCTAGTGTAGCTGTTGCGGTTCTCTGCTATGCTGCTCCCTGTCGGCCGGTGGTCATCGGCCGACGCTGAAAAGGAAGCGCCCGGGCATGATCACACGTCGTCGCCGTAGCCGTCGGCGTCGGAGCTGGTCGAGCAAGCTGCGCCGCTTCTTGATCGAGCACCGCTTCGATGCGACACAAGGCGTGTTCGGCCTGGTCGCCGTGATCGTCGGTCTCTGGCTGCTGTGGCCGCTGCCACCGAATGCCAAGGTTGATCATCGCGGGCGCTGGGCGCGCAGCCTCCAGGCCGCCAGCCAGAACTTCGACGGCCGCGACGAGGCGGTCCGCGACGGGCTGATGCCAGTCAGCGAGGTGAGCATGGGGGTCTCCGCCCAGGCC
>DATAOG010000532.1:0-3017 GCA_036265855.1 Geminicoccaceae bacterium
GATGAGCGCTTCGTTCACGAACCAGGTGCTGGCGCAGATCGAGCTGTTCACCAACCACAAGGCCTATCAAAAGAAGGTCTACGTGCTGCCGAAGGCGCTGGACGAGAAGGTCGCAAGCCTGCACCTCGACAAGCTGGGCGCCAAATTGACCCGGTTGAGCGCGGAGCAGGCGGCGTACATCGGCGTCGACGTCGCCGGGCCATTCAAGTCCGAGGCCTACCGCTACTGACGGCGATCGCTCGGCCGTGGCCAAGCGGGCCGAGCTGCTGCTTCGAGATCTCGATGCGACCCGGGCGCTCGGCCGGCGGCTCGCGGGCCTGCTCAGAGGCGGCGACGCGATCGCGCTGAGCGGCCCGCTCGGGATCGGCAAGACCGAGCTCGCGCGGGCTCTGATCCGCGCCCGCGCCGGTGCCGCGATCGAGGTCCCGAGCCCGAGCTTCACGCTCGTCCAGGACTATCCGCTCGAGGGCCTCGTGATCCGGCATATCGATCTCTACCGGATCGGGGAGCCGGCCGAGCTCGTCGAACTCGGCCTCGAGGCGCCGGGACCGGACGAGGTCTGGCTGATCGAGTGGCCCGAGCGGGCCGGGCACGTCCTGCCGCCTGGCCGGCTCGACATCCTCCTCATGCACGGGCCGGAGCCGGACGCGCGGATCGCGTCACTCGGCGCCGGATCTGATTGGCACGATCGGCTGGCGGCGCTGCGACCGGCGGAGCTCCGGGATTGCCCGGATGGCTGAGGGTCGAGCCGCGCTCGATGGCTTTCTCGGCGCGCACGGCTTTGCCGGGGCGGGCTGCGTGCCGCTCGCGGGCGACGCTTCGGTCCGCCGCTACCATCGGCTCACCGGCGGCCCGCGGCCGGCCGTGCTGATGGCGGTCCCGCCCTCGGCGCTCGACCTGCGGCCGTTTCTTCAGATCGCGCGCTGGCTCCATGGGCGGGGCTTGAGCGCGCCCGAGGTGATCGCCGCCGACGCGAGCGCGGGCCTCGTCCTGCTGGAGGATCTGGGCGACGATCTGTTCAGCCGGGTGCTCGCCGACCGGCGGCTCGAGCCGCCGCTCTACGAGACCGCGGTCGATCTCTTGGCGGCCCTACACCGGATGGCGCCCGATCTGGCGTTGCCCCGCTACGACGACGCCTGGCTGATCCGGGAGGCGGCGCTGCTGGTCGAGTGGTACGCGCCCGACCTCGGTCCGGGCGCAGCGGCCGATTACGTCGCGATCTGGCAGGAGCTGCTGCCGGCCGCGCGGATCGGCCCCGACCACTTCGTCTACGTCGACTATCATGCCGACAACCTGCTCTGGCTGCCGGCGCGCCCGGGTCTCGCCCGGGTCGGACTGCTGGATTTCCAGGACGCCAGGCTCGGCCCCTGCGCCTATGACCTCGTCTCGCTGCTCGAGGACGCCCGCCGGGACGTCGAGCCGGAGCTCGCAAAGGCAATGGTGGAGCGCTACCTGCGCGCCCGGCCGGAACTGGACCGCGCCGCGTTCGGCGCCGCCTATGCCCTGCTCGGCGCCCAGCGCCACGCCAAGATTCTCGGCCTGTTCACGCGGCTTGCCCGGCGCGACGGCAAGCCCCGGTACCTCGAGCTGCTGCCCCGGGTGCGCGCGCATCTGAGCCGCGATCTGCGCCACCCGTTGCTGGCGCCGCTCAGGCGCTGGCTCACCCGCCATCTGCCGGCTGCATCGGCGCCCTGAGCGGAGCGCTATGCGCGGGCATCTCTGAGGCGCGAGGCTGTAATTTGCTCAATCGCGCTCCACTTGTGGTAGACTGAGCGCCGATGGGCGTCGCCACGATTCCTGCGGGATTGCCGTTCGTCGATGCGCTCGCCGCCGGTCTGCTGGCGGACGCTTGCGACGATCGGCTCGCGCTCGCTGACGTGCTGGTCCTGCTGCCGACCCGGCGCGCCTGCCGCAGCCTGGGTGAGGCGCTTTTGCGCCGGTCGTCCGGGCGCGCCCTGCTGCTGCCGCGGATTCAGCCGATCGGCGAGATCGAGGCCGAAGAGCTGCTCCTGGACGGCACGCTGGAGCTGGCGCTGCCGCCGGCAATCGGCTCTCTGGCCCGTCAGCTCTTGCTGGTCCGGCTGCTGGCGCCCCTCGACTGGCCGCTCGAGCACGGGCTGCGCCTGGCCGGCGAGCTCGCGGCGCTGCTCGACGAGCTGCAGACCGAGCGGGTCCCGCTCGACGCGCTGGAGCACCTGGTCCCGGAGCCGCTTGCCGAGCACTGGCAGAAGAGCCGCGAGCTGCTGGCGATCATCGCCGAGGCCTGGCCGAAGGTGCTGGCCGAGCGGGGCGCGCTCGACCCGGCCGAGCGGCGCCACCGGCTGCTCACGGCACTGGCCGAACGCTGGCGCGTACAGCCGCCCCAAGGACGGATCGTGGCCGCCGGCTCGACCGGCAGCATCCCGGCGACCCGCGCGCTGCTCCAGGTCATCGCCCGTCTGCCGCGGGGCACGGTTGTCCTGCCCGGGCTCGACCAGGACCTCGACGCCGCGAGCTGGCAACGACTCGAGGCGAGCCATCCGCAGTACGGCCTGAAGCAGCTGCTGGAGGCGCTCTCGACCGAGCGGGCTGCGGTCGGCGTCTGGGCGGCGCCGGGCGTGCCCGGCACTGGCCCGGCGCGCGCGCGTTTCCTGTCCGAGGTCATGCGGCCGAGCGCCACGGTCGGCGCCTGGCGGGCGCTGGCGCCACTGCCCCACGCCCCGGTCCGGGACTTCGCGATCGAGGAGCACCCGGATCTGCCAGCCGAGGCGCTCGCGCTGGCGCTCAGGATGCGCGCCGCGCTCGAGATCCCCGGACGGACGGCGGCGCTCGTGACCCCCGATCGTCAGCTCGCCCGCCGGGTCGCGGTCGAGCTGCAGCGCTGGGGCATCGAGGTCGACGATTCCGCCGGCACGCCGCTCGACCAGACGCCGCCGGGCGGGTTCCTGCTGTTGACCGCGCGCCTGATCGCGCTCGGCATCGAGCCGGTGACCTTGCTCGCGACGCTGAAGCATCCGTTGGCGGCGGCCGGTCTGGAC
>DATAOG010000533.1:0-1588 GCA_036265855.1 Geminicoccaceae bacterium
CTGGCGGACCGCGGCGCGCGCGCCGCTGCCGAGGCTGTCCGCGGCCAGCACCTCGAGCCGGGGGTCGAGCGCCGTGGCGCCCGGCAGCAGCCGGCCGACCGGCACGCCACCGCGGGCGCCGCCGCACCGCCAGGTGATCAAGCCCCGCTCGCCGAGCGCAAAGGCCTCGTCCGGGTCGCCGATCAGCGCCTTCGCCCGGCGCTTCAGCTCGGGCACCAGGACCCGCCGGGCGGCGCTGCTGAGCGCCCTGCGCTCGGCATCGGCAGCGCCCTGCTCGAGCACGTAGCAAAGGCCCTCGAGCCGTCCGACGCTCTGGCCATCGACCAGGATCGCGCCGTCCTCCTCGACCGCGGCGAGCTGCTCGCCGTTCTGCAGACCCTTGAGCAGCATCTGGGTCCGCCGGTCGACGAAGCGCTGGGTCAGCCGGTCGTGCAGGGCGTCGCTGAGGCCGTCCTCGACCGCGCGCGTCCGCTCCTGCCAGTGCGCGGCATCGCGCAGCCAGTCGGCGTGATGCGCGACGTAGGTCCAGGTCCGGATATGCGCAAGACGCGCGATCAGCGCGTCGATGTCGCCGTCGGTCCGCTCCAGGCGCGCAACCTGATCGGCCACCCAGTCGGTCGGCAGCTGTCCCCGATCGGCCAGATGGCCGAACACGATCGCCAGCAGATGCAGATGCGCCTCGGTCAGCGTCTTGCGAAAGTCCGGGATCTGACAGACCGCCCAGAGCAGGCGGACGCCGGCAGGCGTCCCGGCCCGCTCGCGCACCTCGGCGCGCCGGCTCAGGACCTTGAGGCTGACATGGTCGAGCGCGTTGCCGGTGCGCAGCAGGCAGGCCGCCGGCGGTGGCGCGTCGAGCGAGGCGAGCAGGCCCTCGAGCGAGCCGAGGTCGAGCATGGCGCTCCGCCAGCGCAGCTGCCGGAGCGCAGGGAAGCCATGGCTCTCGACCGCGTCGACGGTCTTGGGATCGAGCCCGCCGACCTCGAGCGTCGTGCCGAAGGTGCCGTCCTGCATGTGGCGCCCGGCGCGGCCGGCGATCTGGCCGATCTCGGGCGCGTGCAACGGCCGGCGCTCCTGGCCGTCGAACTTGATCAGGCTGGCCAGCGCGACGTGGCCGACGTCCATGTTGAGCCCCATGCCGATCGCGTCGGTCGCGATCAGATAGTCGACCTCGCCCGCCTGATAGAGGGCAACCTGGGCGTTGCGGGTGCGCGGACTGAGCGCGCCGAGCACGACCGCGGCCCCGCCCCGCTGCCGGCGGACCAGCTCGGCAAGCGCATAGACGTCCCCGGCGGTGAATGCGACCACCGCGCTCCGGCGGGGCAGCCGGGTGACCTTGGCCGGCGGCGCGTAGGTCAGGCGGGAGAACCTCGGCCGCGTGATCACCTCGGCCTCCGGCACCAACTGCCTGAGCAGCGGCCGGATGGTATCGGCGCCAAGGAACATCGTCTCATCCCGGCCGCGGGCGCGCAGCAGCCGGTCGGTGAACACGTGGCCGCGTTCGGGATCGGCGCAGAGCTGGATCTCGTCGACCGCCAGGAAGCTGACCGCGAGGTCGTCCGGCATCGCCTCGACCGTGGCCACGAAGTAG
>DATAOG010000534.1:0-12241 GCA_036265855.1 Geminicoccaceae bacterium
CTCGCCTATGAGATCGGCAACTTCAGCCTGCAGGCCCCGGCCGACAACGACGCCATGACGACGACCACGGGCAACTACCTGGTGGTCTGGAAGCATGGCACCGACGGCCAGTGGCGGCTGCAGGTCGACACCTGGAACGAGGCGACGACCGAATAGCTGCAGCCGGTCGGCGGGATCACCTGCGCGCCCTGATGCCCGGCCGGACCGGGCGGGGGTCGCAGATGGCATAGAACTCGGTCTCGAACGCGCCCCGGATTCGGCTCGATCGCGAGGTTCACCTCGCGCCGCCGCTCGGCCGGCAGCTTCAGCGTCACGACCTGGCCGATGCCCGTCACCCCGTGCCACGACACGACATCGATGTCCGATCGCCGGACGGAACGCTGATGACCGGCGCGCCGGGCCCGCCGATCAATTCCGAAACCGCGGGCCTGGCCGGGCCAGTCGTCTCCGAAGGTTTTGCAGGTGGCTTTGGCCTGGAGTCATTTCGCAGATGCCGTCGTCCAGGCATGGACGCAGGCGCCGAACGAGCCGGCACCTTTGCGGCCGGCGCGGTCGCTAAGGCGCATCGAACGTTGCAGTTCCGCACGGGGCTCGGCAAGATCGGCTTCGATCAGAAGGGCGACATCACCGGCTTCGAGCCCGGGGCTGGTACATGGCAGGCGGACGGCGGCTATGTGCCGTTAAAGTGATCGTCTCGCACGGTCGCCGATTCAGAAGGAACTTGTTGGGAGGCCTCGTGCGCCGGGCACTCTTCTTCTTCAGTATGATTTTGGCCACGGCACTCCACCCGAGGCCGTCGGGCGCCGAGATCCGGATTGGCGTGGCCGGCCCGATGACCGGCGCGTACGCCTGGTTCGGCGAGCAGTATCAGCGGGGCGCTGGACTCGCGGTCGCCGATCTCAATGCCAAGGGTGGCGTTCTCGGCCAGAGCGTCGAGCTGATCGTGGGCGACGATTTCTGCGATCCCGATCAGGCGGTGACGCTGGCTCGCAAGCTGGTCAGCGACGGCGTAGCCTTCGTCGCCGGACATTGGTGCTCACACGCCTCGATCCCGGCCGCGAAGATCTATGAGGCGGCCGAGATTCTGATGATCGCCCCGGGCGCGATCAACTCGAAGCTGACCGACGAAGGCGGCCCAAATGTGTTCCGCGTCTGCGGCCGGGACGATCGGCAGGGGACCAAGGCCGCGGATTACCTGGGCGACCGTTGGGCTGGCAAAAAGATCGCGATCCTGAATGACGGGACGGTGTTTGGGGCGGGGCTTGCCGACGCGGTCCGACGCAGGTTGCACGAGCGCGGCGTGGCCGTGGCCATGGATGAGACCTACACCCCAGGTCAAGCGGAGTACTCTGCGCTGGTCTCGAAGATGCAGGCCGCAGGCATCGATGTCTTCTTTGTCGGCGGCTACCACCGGGAGACGGGCCTGATCGTCCGCCAGGCGCACGACCGGGGCTACGATCTCCAGCTGATCGCCAACAGCGCGATGGCGACCGCCGACTTCCCGATGATCGCGGGTCCGGGGCTTGAGGGCACGCGCATGTTGGCCGCGGCGGATACGCGCAGAAACCCCGAGGCGGCGGACGTCGTGGCGCGTTTTCACGCGCAGGGCTACGAGCCGCCGGGATTCACGTTGTACGCCTATGCCGCCGTCCAGGTCTGGGCGCAGGCGGTGACGACGGCTGGCTCGCTGGACCTCGATGCCGTCATCAGGGTTCTGCACAGCCGCCAGTTCGACACCGTGCTCGGCAAGATCGGCTTCGACCGGAAGGGCGACGTCACCGGCTTCGAGCCCTGGGACTGGTACGTCTGGCAGGCTGACGGCACCTACGTTCCGCTCGCATCGGGTGCGGCGGTGCAGTAAGCTCAATTTCACTCATTGCGGGAAGGGCGAGCGGCGTGGATGCGAAGCGCCTGGTCCGGGGCGTGAGCACGCGGTTCGGGCGACCCGGGGTGCGCGGCCGGCTCCTGCTGGCGTTCCTCGGCATCAGCGCGTTCGCGGTGATCGCGGCCGCGGCCGGGCTCTACTCGTTCGGCGAGGTCGGCAAGGCGCTCGGCCGGATCACCGAGGAGCGCGTGCCGGGCGCGCTCGCCTCGCTGGAATTGTCGCGCCAGGCCGAGCGCATCGTCGCGGCCGCGCCCGCGCTGCTTGCGGTCCGCTCCGAGCAGCAGCTGCAGCAGGTCTCGGGCAGCATCCGGGCCGAGGTCGGCAAGCTCGAGCAGCTGCTCGAAGCGCTCCGCCAGAGCGGGCTGCATCCAGGCGCGCTGGCGCCGCTCGAGCCCGCGGTCGATGGCCTGCATCGCAATCTCGACGCGCTCGACAGCCTGATCGCGAAGCGGCTCGCGGTCGCGGCGCGCAAGCAGGTGCGGCTCGGCGATCTCGCCGACACCAACGTCGCGACCCAGCGCCTGGTCGCGCCCGGCATCCTGGTCATGGAATCCAAGATCGCCGAATGGCGCCGCAGCAATGCGGGCGCCGACCAGGGACAAGGCCAGGATCAGAGGGCGACCGCGACCGCGGCGCTCGGGCAAGCGATCGCCGACTATCTGCCGCAGCAGAAGGCGCAGATCGAGCTGTCGGCGATCAACGACGGCCTGCTCAAGGCGGCGGCGGCGCCCACGCCCGCGGATCTGCCGCTGCTCGCGTTCCCGCTGCGGCGCTCGCTGTTCACGCTCGAGGCGCTGTCGAGCGAGTTCGATGCGGGGCTGCGCGCGCGCCTGCTCGAGCGGGTCGAGCAGTTCAAGCGGCTGACCGACGGCGAGGACAGCATCCTCGAGGCGCGCCAGCAGGAGCTCGCGATCCTGGCCGACGCGCAGAGCCTGCTCGAGCAGAACGCCGGGCTCACCCGCGAGCTCACGGCGGCGGTCGACCGCCTGGTCGGCGACGCCAACGACGAGATCAGCGGCGCCAATCTCGAGGCGCTCACGGTCCAGCGGTTCGGATCGGCGGTGCTGATCGGGGTCGTGGCGCTGAGCCTCGTCAGCTCCGGCCTGATCGTCTGGCTGTACGTCGGGCGCAACCTGATCGCCCGCCTGACCGGCCTCAGCGACAGCATGCTGGCGATCGCCGGCGGCAATCTGCGGGCACCGCTGCCGCCGGCCGGCGGCAACGACGAGATCGGCCGGATGGCCGAGGCGCTGGCCGTGTTCCGCGACACCGCGGTCGAGGTCGAGGAGAAGAATCTGCGCGACCTGCACGCGCTGCTCGAGACCATCGACTACGGCGTCGTGATGCTCGACCCGGAGCTGCGCGTGCGGCTGCACAATCGCGCCTTTCGCGAGCTCTCGGGGATCGCGCCCGAGCGCCTGTACGCGCGGCCCCACTTCCGTGACGTGCTCGAGAACATCCGCCAGAACGGCATGTACAGCGTCTCCGATGATGAATGGGACGGCTACGCGATCCGGCGCCTCGAAGAGATCCGCGAGGCGCCGGCCGCGCCCGCCGAGCTCCGTCTCGCCGACGGCCGGATTCTCGAATACCGCTGCGTGCCGCTCTCGGACGGCGGGCGCATGCTGACCTATTACGATTTCACCTACCTCAAGCGCACCGAGGCGGCGATGCGCGCGGCCAAGGAGCAGGCCGAGCAGGCCAACCGGGCGAAATCCGAGTTCCTGGCCAACATGAGCCACGAGCTGAGGACGCCGCTCAACGCGATCATCGGCTTCACCCGCCTCGTGATGCGGCGCGCCAAGGACGTGCTGCCGGCCAAGCAGCACGACAACCTCGGCAAGATCCTGACCAGCGCCGAGCATCTGTTGTCCTTGATCAACACCGTGCTCGACCTGTCCAAGATCGAGGCCGGTCGGGTCGACGTGCACGCTGCCGCGTTCGCGCTCGAGCCGCTGATCGATCAGTGCCTGCGCACGATCGAGCCCATGGTCAAGGAGCGGGTGCAGCTCACCAAGGCGGTCGAGCCGGGCCTGCCGGAGCTCGACACCGACCCGGACAAGCTGCGCCAGATCCTGCTCAACCTTCTGGGCAACGCCGTCAAATTCACGGACAGCGGCGCGATCACGGTGCGCGCGCGCCACCAGGGCGGCCAGATCGCTCTCGAGGTCGCCGACAGCGGCTGCGGCATCCCGGCCGAGGCCCAGGAGCTCGTCTTCGAGGAGTTCCGGCAGGTCGACAGCAGCAGCACGCGCCAGCACGGCGGCACCGGTCTCGGTCTGTCGATCAGCCGCCACCTCGCCCGCCTGATCGGCGGCGAGATCACGCTCGCGAGCACGGTCGGCGTCGGTTCGACGTTCACAGTGACCTTTCCGGCGCACTACGCGGCGCCGCGCCTCGCGCCGTCGTTGGCGCCGGGCGCAGCGGATGACGCCGCGGCGGCCACGGCCGAGCACAGCCGCTGTATCCTCGCGATCGACGATGATCCGGACACGATCTACCTCTTGCGCGAGAACCTCGCCGAGGCCGGGTACGAGGTGATCGTCGCGACCGATGGCGAGGACGGCCTGCGCAAGGCGCGCGCCCATCAGCCCGGCGCCATCGTGCTCGACATCCTGATGCCGCAGAAGGACGGCTGGCAGGTCCTGCACGAGCTGAAGGCCGATCCTCTGACCCGCGACATTCCGATCGTCGTGCTCTCGATCGTCGACCAGAAGGACCTGGGCTTCCGGCTGGGCGCGTCCGACTATCTGCTGAAGCCGCCCGATCGCGACGCGCTGGTCGGCGCGCTCCGGCGCGTGGCCGCGCCGCCGTGCCGCCTGCTGGTGGCTGACGACGATCCGCTCGTGCCCGACCTGATCCGGCAGCTGCTCGAGGGTCTGGAATGCGAGATCGACGCGGCCGGCGACGGCCGCGCGGCGCTCGCGATGCTCGCCGGCCGCCGGCCGGACGTGCTCCTGCTCGACCTTCTGATGCCGAACCTCGACGGCTTCGGCGTGCTCGAGCAGCTGGCGCAGAACCCGGCGCTCGCCGGCCTGCCGGTGATCGTGCTCACCGCCAAGACGCTCACCAGCGACGAGCGCGCGCTCCTGCAGCGACGCGTGCTCACGATCATCGAGAAGCGCGGCCTCGACCGCGCGACCTTGCTGCAGGAGGTGCGCCGGGCATTGCCCGCCTGTCGCGGGCGGGGAGCGGAGGAATCGGTCGATGCGGAGGATTTTGATCGTGGAAGACGTGGAGCTGAATCGCGACCTGCTCGTGCAGCTTCTTGAAGACGATTATGAGATCTGGACCGCGGGCGACGGCGCGAGCGGGCTCGAGGCCGCGGCTCGCCTGCGACCCGATCTGATCCTGATGGATTTGTCGCTGCCGGTGATCGACGGCTGGGAGGCCTCCCGCCGGTTGAAGGCCGACCCGGACCTTCGCCACATCCCGGTGATCGCGTTGACCGCGCACGCAATGCAGGGCGACGAGGCCAAGGCGCGCGCCTGCGGCTGCGACGATTACCTCGCCAAGCCGATCGACGAGGCGCTCCTGTTCGAGAAGCTCGGCCGGGTCCTCGACGGCGCCGGGCACAGCTGACCCGGGCCGATGGCTGACGCCGCGCGCATCCTGATCGTCGACGACGAGCCGCTGAACGTCGACCTGCTCGAGCAGGAGCTCGAGCTGCTCGGCTGCGCGACCCTCAGCGCCAGCGATGGTCTGGCCGCCCTCGAGCGGCTCGCAAAGGAGCCGGTCGAGCTCGTGCTCCTCGACGTCATGATGCCCCGGCTCGACGGCTTCCAGGTGCTCGCCCGGATGAAGGCCGATCCCGAGCTGCGGCACGTCCCGGTGATCATGATCTCGGCGCTCGACCAGCTCGAGAGCGCGGTCCGCGGCATCGAGCTCGGCGCCGAGGACTATCTGCCCAAGCCGTTCGATCCGGTGCTGCTCAAGGCGCGGATCGGCGCCTGTCTCGAGAAGAAGCGCTGGCACGACCGCGAGGTCGCCTACCGGCGCGAGATCGAACGCGAGCGCGAGCGGGCCGACCGCCTGCTGCACGCGATCCTGCCCGCGCCCGCGGTCGCCGAGCTCAAGGCCGCAGACCGGGTCGCGCCGCGGCGCTACGAAGGGGTCGCCGTGCTGTTCGCCGACATTGTCGACTTCACCGCCTGGTCCGAGGCGCACCCGGCCGAGGAGGTGGTCGCCAACCTCGACCGGCTGATCGAGGCGAGCGAGCGTCTGGTCGCCCTGCACGGCCTGGAAAAGATCAAGACCACGGGCGATGGCCTGATGGCCACTGCCAACCTGCTCCAGGGCCACGCCGACCCGGTGCTGGCCTGCGTCCGCTGCGGGCTCGCGATCAGCGAGGCGGCGCGCTCGAACCCGGCCGCGTGGCAGCTCAGGGTCGGCATCCAGATCGGGCCGGTGGTCGCGGGCGTGGTCGGACGCGACAAGTTCAGCTTCGATGTCTGGGGCGACACGGTCAACGTCGCGGCTCGGCTGGCGAGCCTCGGCTCGAGCTCTGCGCTCTATCTGAGCGCCGAGGCCTGGTCGCAGGTCGCCGGCCGTTGTGCCGGTGAGCCGCTGGGACCGATCGTCGTCAAAGGCAAGGGCGACATCGAGGTCCATCGCTGCCTCGGCATCCTGGACGATCGCGCGGCCGCCGCTTTGGGCGACGGCGCCGCACGCGCCGAGCTTTCCGAGGATTCAGCCGCCGAGGTACAGGCGACGGACGTGGTCATTGTCGAGCAGTTCGGCGGACGGGCCGGAGAGGGCGACCCGGCCGGTCTCGAGCACGTAGGCGTGCGCCGCGATCCTGAGCGCCATCCGCGAGTTCTGCTCGACCAGGATCACGCTGACGCCGTCCTCGCGGTTGACCGCGGTGATCAGGCGCGCGATCTCGCGCACGACCATCGGCGCAAGCCCGAGTGAGGGCTCGTCGAGCAGCAGGAGCTTCGGGCGCGCCATCAGGGCCCGGGCGACCACCAGCATCTCCTGCTCGCCGCCCGAGAGCGTGCCGCCCTGCTGCCGGAGCCGCTCCTTGAGCCGGGGGAAGCGGATGAAGACCTTGTCCAGATCGGCCCTGATGCCGGCCTTGTCCTTGCGCCGGTAGGCGCCCATCAGAAGGTTGTCCCTGACCGACATGAACGGATAGACGTGGCGCCCCTCGGGGACCATGGCGAGACCCCGGGCGCAGATCTCGGACGGGCTCAAGCGGTCCAGGCGCTCATCCTCGAACAAGATCTCGCCGGCTGCGGGCCTGGTCAGGCCGGTGATCGCGCGCAGCGTCGTCGTCTTGCCGGCGCCGTTCGCGCCGATCAGCGCGATGATCTCGCCCTTTGCGAGCTCGAGCGTGACGCGCTCGAGGGCCTGGACCTTGTCGTAGCGGACCGAGAGATTGCGGACGGCGAAGTACACCGGCACCTCCGAGCTCAGGCCCCGAGCTCCTCGTCCTCGCGCCCGAGGTAGGCCTCGATCACGGTCGGGTCGCGCCGGATCTGGTCCGGCCCGCCCTCGGCGATCTTGCGGCCGAAGTTGAGGACCACGATGCGGTCGCTGATCCGCATCACCGAGGGCATGTCGTGCTCGACCAGGAGCACGGTCACGCCGCGCTCGCGGATGCCCCGCACCATCTCGACCGCCCGCTCCTTCTCCTCGGTGTTCATCCCGGCGAACGGCTCGTCGAGCAGCAGGAGTCTGGGCTCGGTCGCGAGCGCGAGCGCGATCCCGAGCGCCCGCAGGTAGCCGTGCGGCAGGTTGCGCGCGGGCATGTGCTTGACCCCGCCGAGACCCAGATACTCCAGGATCCCGGCGGCGCTGTCCTGGAACCGGCGTTCGTCGGCGCGCGCCGTCGGGGTCGCGAAATAGATGCCGGGGGTGCCGGCGCGCACCCGCAGGTGATGGGCGACGACGACGTTCTCGAGCGCGGTCATCTCCTTGAAGATCGTGCTCTCCTGGAACGTCCGGACCACCCCGCGCCGGGCGACGATGTGCGGTTGCAGGCCGGTGATCGGCGCGCCCTCGAACAGCACCTGGCCGGCGGTCGGCTTCAGGAACGAGGTGATCACCTTGAACAGCGTGCTCTTGCCGGCGCCGTTCGGGCCGATCACCGAGACAATCTCGCCGGTCTCGACCTCGAAGCTGACCCGGTCGATCGCCACGAGGCCGCCGAAGCGCTTGCTGACGTCATCGACCTGCAGGAGACTCAAGGATCAGGCCTCATCGAGCGGTCGGGCCGGGCGCCGCATCGGAACTCGCCGCGACCTCGGCATCGGAGCCGGCCGCGGCCCGGGTGCGCAGCCGGAGGCTCAGAATGCCGTTCGGCAGCCAGAGAATGACGCCGATCATCAGAACGCCGTACATCAGCGACTGGTATTGCTGCAGCCCGTGCAAGATCTCGAAGCCGATCACCAGCACGAAAGCCCCGACCACGGGCCCCAGCACGAAGTCGAGACCGCCGAGAAAGCAGTAGAGCATGAAGTTGACCGAATCGATGACGCTGTAGCTCGCCGGGTAGATGTTCTGGAGAAAGGCGGCGAAGAAGGCGCCGCCCAGGCCGCCGAGGCCGCAGGAGAAGGCGAACGCGAGCACGCGGTATCTGGCGATGTCGATGCCGATGCTCGATGCCAGCTCCTCGTTCAGGCGCAGCGAGCGGAACACCCAGCCGATCCGGCTGGTCGACAGCCGCCAGACCGCGAGCAGCCCGAGCAGCAGCAGCACGACCGCGAACAGGTAGAAGGCGAGCGGGCTGTCGATCCCGGCGGGGCGCGGGATGTTGACGATCCCGGTCGCACCCTGGGTGAACTCGCCGCCGTTGAGGAACGCAAGCCGGACCGCCTCGGTCAGGCTCAGCGTTATCATTGCGAAGTAGACGCCCCTGAGGCGCAGGATCGGCCAGCCGATGAGCGCGCCGACGCCGGCGGCGATCAGCGCCGAGAGCGGCAGGCACAGCCAGAACGACAGCCCGTAGCGGGTCGACAGGATCGCGGTCGTGTAGCCGCCGATCATCGCGAACGCGCCCTGGGCGATGTTGATCCGCCCGATCGAGAAGGTGACCCAGACGCCGAGGCTGATGAACGCCAGCGCCGAGGTGTTGGTCAGCACGTTCAAAAAGTACGGCTGGTTCCCGAGCGCAACCGGGACCGCGACCAGCGCGATCAGGACCAGCAGCGTGATCCAGACCGCGCCCGCGGGCGTCAGGCCGAGCCGCGCCAGCGCCGAAAGCTCGGCGGTCGCGGCGGCGGGTCGGCGGACGGACTGCATCGCGACACTTGTCCGGCGGCGCTCAGCCCCAGGGCTTGCCCATGATCCCCTGCGGCCGGATGATCAGGAACAGGATCAGGCCGACGAAGATCAGAAGGTAGGTGGTCGAGCCCGGGATCAGCGCGTAGCCGATCGCCTCGGCGAAACCGAGCACGATCGCGCCCAGGATCGCGCCCGCGACCACGCCCGCCCCGCCGATCATGATCATGATGAAGGCCTTGATCGAGGTCACCGTGCCGATCCCGGCGTTGACCGCCGAGATCGTGATCAGGAGCCCGCCGGCGAGACCCGCGAGCATCGCGCCGATGCCGAAGCCGAGCGCCGAGATCCGATCGACGTTGACGCCCATCAAAAGGGTCGCCTCGCGGTCCTGGGCGAGCGCGCGCATCGCCCGCCCGGGCTTGGTGTACTGGACGAACAGCAAGAGCGCCACGATCAGCACGATCGACAGCACCAGCACGAGCAGGCGTCCCGCCGGCAGAAAGGCATTGCCGATCCGGTAGACGCCGCCGATCAGCGGCGGCACGCCGCGCTGCTTCTCGCCGAATGCGAACAGCGCGATGTTCTCGAGCAGGAGCGCCGTGCCGACCGCGAGCAGCATGCTGTTCTCCTCGCGCTTGGCGATCCGCAGCACGCGACGGAAGAACAAAAGCTCGAATGCCACCCCGATCAGGCCGACCACCACCGCGGCGGTCGCCAGCGCGACCAGATACGGCCAACCGAAGACCGCATAGACGTAGTAGACCATGAAGCCGCCGATCATGAACATCTGCCCGTGGGCGAAGTTCAGGATACCGAGGATGCCGAAGATCAGCGTGATGCCGAGCGCCACCAGCGCGTAATTGACCGAGAGCACGACGCCATTGATCAGGACTTGCTCCATTGCGGACCCTCTCGGCCGCCCGCGTCCGCGCGACGACCCGGCGGCACTGGCGAGGCGGGCGGCGGCGCCCGGCAAAGCCGGGCGTCGGGCGACCGCGCGCGCCCGACGCCCCGCCGATCAGCCGACGCTGCCGATGAACAACGTCCTGAACTTGCCGTCCTGGAACTCGTTGACCACCATCGGCACGCCGATCTGGCGCTGCTGCCCGAAGTACTTGTCGCCGACGTAGTGCAGCGGCTGCTTCTCCTTAAGGAAGGGGTTCGTCATGCTGAAGTCGGGGATCGCCGCCTTGAACTTGCCGACGTCGTCGATCGCGCCCTTGCCCGCCTTCTGCAGCGTGGCGAGGATCATCTCCAGCGCGTAGACCTTGGTGCCGGCCTCGTCGTTCCATTCACCGGCGACCTGGTCGTAGCGCTTGGCGAAGGTCTCCATGTAGTCGGAGCGGATCTCGGGCGTGCTCGCCCCGCCGACCGAGATGAAGCCGTTGGCAGCCTCGCCCGCGACCTCGCTCAGGATCTTGGCGTCCTGCGCGGTCTCGGTGCTGAGCAGGCCCTTGTAGCCGAGCTCGCGCGCCGAGCGGATCAGAAGCGGCGCGTCCGAGGGCGCCACGCCCGAGAGCACGATCAGGTCGGGATTGCCGGTCACTACCTTCGACATCACCGGGAAGAAGTCGGTCGTGCCGGGCTCGTAGGTGTCTTCCGAGGAGATGATCTTGAGCCCCAGCTCCTTGGCCGCCGCGACCCCTTCGTCGCGCTGGTTGAGCGGATCCGACTCGTTGCGCGCGAGGAACGCGACGGACTTCACGCCGCGCTTGTCCATCAGGTACTTGTAGATGATCGGGCCCGCCTGGTAGGAGGCGATCATGCCCAGAATCGAGTTCTGGCGCGGCGGCGAATAGAGCTGCTTGGAGAAGGCGTACGGGAAGTTGATCGCCCCGTTCTTCTCCACGACCGGCACGATGCTCGCCGCGGTGGTATCGACGTTCGGCCCGATGATGTAACGGATGCCGTCCTCCTGGGTCAGCCGTTCCGCGCCGGACACGGCGAGCTTGGGGTCGTTCTTGTCGTCGATGCTGACGATCTGGATCTTGTACTTGTCGCCGCCGATGTCGACGCCACCCTGGTCGTTGTACATCTGGGCGGTCGCTTCGGCGCAGTATTTGTTGACCAGACCCCAGGACGCGGCCGGGCCGCTCATCACGCCCAGCACCCCGATCTTGAGCACGTTCTCCGCACCGGCCGGGCCGGCGAGGGATCCGATGGCCAGCGCCGCGGCGCCCAGCGTCGGCGCGAACGAGCGAATGATCCTTCTCCTGATCGACATCTCAGCCTCCGTTGTCGCATCGAAGCGATGTTCTTGCCGAGCCTGGGCGGCGTGATCGCCGCCGTCGCAGCGGCTGCCTTACCCGTCTCGGGCGAGCAAGTCCCCGTGCCGGATCCGTCGCGGTGGCCGGCCGAAGGAGCCGCCTCGATTTCCCGGGTTCACGAAACACGAGGCTTGGGAACAAGGCAAGAGAGCTTTGCAGACGTCCCGACCGGCGCCCGCTGACCGCGCCCGGTTTGCCGGCCCGTCCGGAGCTTGGCGAACCTCCCGGCTTCGATCCTGGCGCGCCCGGGAATTGCCTCGCCCGGCGAGCCTGGTACAGTCGATGCCCAGTGGCTGCGCAGGAACAAGAGGATCGGATGCCGTTCGTCGCGCCCGCCGGAGACGACCAGAGGTTCATGCGTCTCGCCCTGGACGAGGCGCGGCTCGGCTACGATGAAGGCGGCGTGCCGGTCGGCGCGGCGCTGGCCCTGGATGGTCGCCTGCTGGCGCGCGGCCACAACCGGCGCGTCCAAGAGGGCGATCCGATCGCACACGGCGAGATGGACTGCCTGCGTCGCGCCGGCCGCCGGCCGCACTACCGCGGCACCGTGCTCTACACGACGCTGAGCCCGTGCATGATGTGCGCCGGCACGATCCTGCAGTTCGGGATCCCGCGGGTGGTCGTCGGCGAGCGGGAGACGTTCGAGGGCAACTGCGATTTCCTCGCCGAGCGCGGGGTCGAGGTCGCGCTGCTGAACGATCCGGCCTGCGTCGAGCTGATGCGCCGGTTCATCCGCGAGCGGCCGGAGCTCTGGAACGAGGATATCGTCGAGGGCGACTGACGCTTGCCGGGACCCGGACGGCCGCCGGCGGGGTGCCTGACTGATTCATCCGGATCAAGCCAAGCCGACCGGCAGGACGGA
>DATAOG010000535.1:0-3705 GCA_036265855.1 Geminicoccaceae bacterium
AAGAAGCGCTCGAGGTCGGCGACCACGCCGGCGGCGGTGCGCTCGGCCAGTTGTTTCGCCGCGCGCGCTTTGGACCAGTCGCCCAAACGCTCGAAGCCGAGCTTGAGCAGGTTGTCGCCGATGTCGGCGGGCACCTCGCCGAAGGCGGTCTTCAGGAAGAGCTTGGCGAGCGGAAGGGTCAGCGCAGCGGCCAAATCGATCATGACGCATGCACCTTGCCGACAATGGCCTATGCCGCATCAAAACCCAAACGCGCATCGGCGGCAAGCGCCCGTCAATGACGGATCGCTCGGCGGTTCGCAGCGGCAGCGCGTGAAGGCTGAAGCCTAGAGGGGCTCAGCCCTCGAGCTGGACCAGGACCTTGTGGCCTTCGACCTCGTAGGCGAACTGGACCAGGAATTTGGCCTGGTTGAACCAGAGGCTCGCCTGCCAGTCGCCGGAGAGATCGAAGCGCTCGGTCGGGGTCGGGGCGCCGTTGACCTTGATCGTCTCGTCCGACTTCGCGATCCGGACGCGCATCAGATGCAGGTCCTTGAGGTCGAACAGGAGCGGCTGCGTCGTGATCTTGTAGTGCCAGACCGAGGCCGGGAAGGCGTTGCCGGGCAGCTCGACCGGCTGGTCGTTGAGCGTGCCCTGATAGCCGTCCTGGCCGCCGGTCAGCGAGGTCTGGTAGAGCTTGCCGTCGTCGTCGGTGCGGCCGTTCAGCGTCTGCAGCGCCCCCTTCTGCCAGGCTTCGTGCAGGTTCTGCTCGAAGTTGAAGAGCTTGATCCCGAGGATCGAGAGCGAGGCGCGGGTCTTGAGCGTCTCGACCTGGCCGTCCAGGCCGTACTCGACCGTGTAGTGGACCTGGCCCGCCTTCTTGCCGTCGATCGAGATCGCGCCGAAATGGTTCTCGGCCCGCGCCGGCCGCGAGCGCGAGCTGGACCGCGAGCGTGAGGCCGGCGAGAGCCGCGCGCCCGATCGAGCCTCTGGTCATCGTCTGCCTCCCCCTGCACCCCGGCGCCAGCATCGGCGGCGGGCTCCGCGGCTGTCAAGCGGGCGCGGCCCGGCAGCGAGTTGATCGGAGCACCCGGCCGGCGCACAGTGCGCCGCGGGGGGACGACAGCCACAGGGAGGGACCGATGGCATTCGCCAGCTATCCGAGCCTTGAGGGGACGGTCGTGTTCGTGACCGGAGGGGCTTCGGGAATCGGCGAGCAGATCGTGCGCGCCTTCGCCGGGCAGGGCTCGCGGATCGGGTTCATCGATCTCGACGCCGAGCGCGGGCGGGCGCTGGCAGACGAACTCGAGCGCGCGGGTGCCTCGATCCGGTTCGAGGCTGCGGATCTGCGCGACATCGAAGCGCTCAAGCGGGCGTTCGGCGCGCTCGAGGCGGCGCTCGGGCCGGCGATGGTGCTGGTCAACAATGCGGCCAGGGACGACCGGCACGACTGGCGGGAGGTCACGAGCGAATACTATGACGAGCGGATCGCGACCAACCTTCGGCACATGTTCTTCGCGATCCAGGCGGTGGCACCCGGCATGATCAGGGCCGGCAAGGGCTCGATCATCAATTTCGGCTCGAACTCCTGGCTGCAGGCGACCGGCGGCATGCCGGTCTACACCACCGCCAAGGCGGCGGTGCACGGCATGACCCGCTCGTTCGCGCGCGATCTCGGGCGGCACCGGATCCGGGTCAACACGGTCGTGCCGGGCTGGACCATGACCGAGCGCCAGAAGCAGCTCTGGGTGACGCCGGAGGCGCTCGAGCGACACCTCCAGTCGCAGTGCCTGCCGGACCCGATCGAGCCCGTCTACCCGGCGCGCATGGTGCTGTTCCTGGCCTCCGACGACGCCCTGATGTGCACCGCCAACAACTACATGGTCGAGGCCGGCTCGATCTGAGGGGCGGCAGGATCAGCGGACCACGCCCCGGCCGGTCATCTCGATCGCGGCGAGGAACCCGTGGCGGTCCTGCCACTCCAGCGGGACCAGGGCGTCCGGCGCCCGGGTGCGGCTGCTCGCGAACTCCGCCTCGCGGTATTCGAAGCCGTCCGGCAGCACGACCCGGACCCGGTGCTCGGCGCCGGTGACCGGGTTGCGGATCGGCTCGACGACGGCTTCGAGCAGGCCCGGGACGGCGAAGCGGCCGCGGCGGGCGGCGAGATCATGCTCGAACTCGATCGTCCTGAAGATCGGCTTGTGCACCTGGTCGATGGTCGCGGCGAGCACGCTGAAGATGGTGGCGCCGGGCTCCGTCTCCTCGCCTTTCAGGATCCGGAACAGCGCATCCACCTGGGGCCGGCTCGCCCGGTCGTCGATCACCAGCTGAACCTCGCCGCCGCCCTCGTGGATCGGCCCCGGCCAGGCGATCAGCTGCGCCCAGATCACGCCATCGAGCAAGACCTCGCCGAAATGCCCGCTCTCGATCCGCATCGCGACCGCGGCCCGGCAGTCGCCGCGGGTCGGCCGGGCATTGAACTGGCAGGGGCAGCCGAAGTCGCAGTTGCAGGTGTTGATCTCGAGCGCGCGGATGCGCCAGTCGATCCCGGGCATCGCCTCCTCCGCGTTGACCTGACCATTGTAGCGGCGATGCGCCGGCTGTCAGCCGGCATCGCGGCCGAATCGGGCCGGGCCGCAACCCTGGTCTTGATCGGCCCGCCATTCGCCTTTCTACTGACGCCGCCTGGGGCACGGCCGCGCGAGGACTGGTCTGGGAAAAACGCAGCGATGAATGACGAGCTGAGGATCGCGGTCCTGCCGGGGGATGGCATCGGCGTCGAGGTCATGGACGCCTGCCTGGCCGTGCTCGAGGCGCTGCAGCGGAAGACCGGGGGATTTCGGCTCGCGACCGAGGTGCTGCCGGGCGGTGCTGCTCTCTATCGGGAGACCGGTACCGCCTTCTCCGAGGAGAACTTCAAGAAGACCGAGGCGGCGGATGCGATCCTGTTCGGCGCGATGGGGCTCCCGGACGTGCGCCATCCGGACGGCACCGAGATCGCGCCGCATCTCGAGATGCGGCGGGAATACGGGCTCTACGCCGGGGTCCGGCCGGTCAAGGCTTTCCCGAACTGTCGGACTCCGCTCCGCGATCCGCGAGCGGCGCAGATCGACCTCGTGATTCTCCGGGAATCGACCGAGGGGCTGTTCGCCTCGCGAGGCCTGGGCACGGTCGAGGACGACCGGGTCGCGCGCGACACGATGGTGATCAGCCGCGGCACCTGCGAGCGCCTGTTCGAGTTCGCCTTCAAGCTCGCGGCGCGGCGGCGCACTCGCGGCGGCAAGGGCCGGGTCACCTGCGTCGACAAATCCAACGTGTTCGTCTCGATGGCCTTCTTCCGCCGGATCTTCGATGAGCGCGCGGCGCGCTTTCCGGAGCTCCGGGCCGATCACCACTATGTCGACGCGATGGCGCTCGACCTGGTCCGCAAGCCCTGGGAGTTCGACGTGCTGGTCATGGAGAACATGTTCGGCGACATCCTCTCCGACCTCGGCGCCGGCCTGGTCGGCGGCATGGGCATGGCGCCCTGCGCCGAGATCGGCGAGCGTCACGCGCTGTTCCAGCCGGCGCACGGCTCGGCCCCGGACATCGCGGGCCGGAACCTCGCCAATCCGACCGCGATGCTGCTGTCGGCGGCGCTAATGCTGCAGTGGCTCGGCGAGCGCCACGCTCTTGCCGGCTGCGGCGAGGCCGCGGACCGGCTGGAGAGCGCGATCGAAAGCGGCT
>DATAOG010000536.1:0-4128 GCA_036265855.1 Geminicoccaceae bacterium
GCGGTTGCCGGCCCCGCCCTGCCGGACGGTTCCTTGCTGCCGCTGCTGGATGACGAACTGACGCTCGCAAGCCGCCTGCCGGTCGAGAGCATCGACATGCGCGCGTTCCACGAGGCGGCCGGCGCCGACGCGCTCGCGGCCAAGGGCGTCCTGCATGCCAGGCTCGCGCTCGGTTCCGCCGCGGCCGACCGGCTGGACGTCTTCACGACCCATCTGCAGGCGGGCGACGACCGGTTCGAAATCCGGACGCAGCAGATTCGAGAGCTCGCAGATTTCGTCCGCGGCCGGGCAGGCGGCGGGCCGGTCCTGGTCATGGGCGATTTCAACCTCTGGGGCGGCGATGTCGACCGCGCGGATCCCGGGTCCGAGTACAATCTCCTGCTCGGCGCGCTGGACGGGGCCGTGGCGCCGAGGCGCTTCGTCGACCTCTGGCTCGCGGCCCACCCGCAGGATCCGGAGACGGCGAGCGGCACCAAGCCCCGCGTGCTCCCCGACGGCTCGGTCCGGCCGCGCGAGAAGCGGATCGATTTTCTGCTGCTGGCGGGCGCGGATCGGGCGCTGCCGCTCGCCGTCCGGCGCGACTTCCTGCCGAGCGAAATCGTGGTCGACGGCGCGCCGATCGGCAATCTCTCGAGCCACGCCGCTCTGCTGGCGGAGATCGCGCTCCGCCGGCCGGGCGAGGACGCCTCGACCGCGACCGCCGCCAGCTCGCAACCGTAGCGGCTCCGCCTCGACCGCGCTCTAGACCATCGGCGGCAGCCGACGGCCGCGGACCCCGGCGAGCGCCTGACAGGCGATCGCCATCATGATCACGGCGCCGCCGGCCAGCGTGAAGGCGCTCGGCACCTCGCCGACCCCGAGCCAGACCCAGAGCGGCGCCAGCACGAGCTCGGTCATCGCGAGCAGCGCGAGCTCGACCGCCGGCACATGGCGGGCGCCGATCGTGAACACGGTGAGACCCAGCCCGACCTGGACGCTGCCCATGGTCAGACAGAGCAGCAGATCCCGCGCTCCAAGCACGAATGCCGCCCAAAGCCCCGCGTCATCGGCGCTCGCCGCGACCACCGCCGCCGCGATCAGCGCCGCGATCAGGCCGGCGATCACGACCGCCGGCAGCATGTCGTTGGCGCGGCCGTAGCGCAGCAGCACGTTGAAGCCCGCGAACGAGATCCCGGCGGTCAGCGCCAAGAGGTTGCCCAGGATCGTGCCGCCCACGAGGCTGCCGGCGACCATGACCGCGATCCCGGAGAGTGCCAGCGTCATCGCGAGCCAGGTCGCGCGCCGGACCCGCTCGCCGAGAAAGAAGCGCCCGAGGACCGCCGAGAAGAACGGCGCCGTGCCGAGCATGAAGACCGCGTTCGCGACGCTCGTGTGGTAGAGCGAGAGCACATAGCCGATGAAGCCGGCCGAGAGGCAGGCGCCGGCCAGAACGCCGTTCCAGCCGGCTTGGCCGAACGCGCGCGCGAGCCGGCCACGATGCCGGACCGCGACGATCAGGAGCAGGCTGAACGCCAGCGCCAGCGAGCGGTAGAAGATGATCTGCCAGGCTCCCGCGGCTTCGACCGAGCGCACCAGGATGCCGCCGAGACTCCAGAACACGCCGGCCAGCGCGACCAGCAGGACGCCCTGCAGATAGCCGCTCGCCAGCCGTCCGGAGATGGCCGCCGATGGCTGCGATCGGCCGGCGGCGCGCGCACCGGCGACCGGGGCCGGAGCGCGTGGCGGCAGATCGGCGCCGGTCACCGTGCCTCCGGATGCCGGAATCGAGCGGGAGGTCAGAGCTCGGGCAGCGCGTCGCGAAAGGCCTCGCTCTTCTTCCAGGCCGGGACCGGAGGCGTATGGCCCGCGCGCGGCGTATAGATCGAACGCTCGACCATCTCCATCTTGTGGATGTAGCGCGGGCAGTTGGGGAAGATCCGCTCGGCATGAACCCTGACGATCAGCTGGGCGCCGGGGTATGTCGCGAGCAGCGGATCGTCCTCGACCAGGCGCGCGCGCCCGTTGACCCGGATCCGCCTGCCGCGCTCGAAGTCGATGAACAGCATGCCGACCTGGGGATTGACCAGGACGTTACCCAGGCTGCGGAACATGCCGTTGCCGTCGTAGTTGGGGAAGGCGAGAGTCCGCTCGTCGGCCACGCGCACGAAGCCAGGCTCGCCGCCCTTGTACGAGCAGTCCGGTCGGCCATCGGCATCCGCGGTCGCCAGGAAGAACATCGGGCATCGCTCGATCAGCGCGCGGTCCTCCGCAGTGAAGGCCATGTGAACCGTGACCTGCTCCAGACGGTCGGCGATCCGGCGCGTATCGAAATGGTCCTGCAACCGACGGGAGCCGTCGTGGTACATCTGGCTCTCGGGCATCGCGCTCTCCCTCGTGGCGGCCGAATGCTCCGTCATTCCATTCCTCGGATCAGCCGGGGACCAACACCCCGGGATTGAGAATGCCGGCCGGATCCAGCGTCCGCTTGACGGCCGCGAGCGCGTCGCCGAACCGGGCCGGGCGCTGGCGCTGGTACCAGGGCATGTGGTCGCGGCCGACCGCGTGATGGTGGGTGATCGTGCCGCCGCCCGCGATCAGCGCATCCGAGGTGCGCTGCTTGATGTGCCGCCAGGGCTCGATCAGCGCGTCCGGGCGGCCCAGCGCATGGTAGGTGAAATAAGGCGCCGGCCCGTCGGGGTAGACGTGGGTGAAGCGGCAGGTGACGACGCCATCCCGGCCGGTCGCTTCGCGGATCGCCTGCTCGGTCGCCGCGACGACCTCGCCATGGAAGGCCTCGAAGCGATCCCAGGTGATCGCGGTCTCGAAGGTGTCGCCGATGATCCCGGCCGGCACCTGGAGCTCGCGGGCGTACGGCATGCGGATGAAGGCGCTGCGCCAGGCCTTGGCCGCGCCCTCGTCGGACAGGAGGCGGCCGCCATGGTCGCGGACCAGCTCGAGCGCCCGCGCCTGCCAGGCATCGACCGGGTGATCGGCGGACTCGAAGGCCAGCACCAGCAGCGCGAAGCTGCCGTCGTTGACGCCGTTGACGAGGCACTCCTTGGCGTCGACCAGGCGCAGGTTGGCGGGATGAAGGCCGGCCTGGGCGACCGCGCGCACCGCCTTGGCGCCGGCCAGGAAGTCGTCGAAGGCGAGCGCTGCGCCGGCGCGGAAGCTCGGTCGATCCTGGAGCCGCAGCCAGGCCTCGGTGATCACGCCGAGCGCCCCCTCGGAGCCGATCATCAGCCGGTCCGGGCTCGGCCCGGCGCCGGAGCCGGGCAGGCGCCGGCTCTCGAGCAGGCCCGCGGGCGTGACGGTGCGCAGGCTCTCCACGAAATCGTCGATGTGGGTGTAAAGCGTCGCGAAATGGCCGCCCGAGCGGGTCGCGATCCAGCCGCCGACGGTCGAGAACTCGAAGCTCTGCGGGAAATGCCGGAGCGTCAGCGAATGCGGCTTGAGCGCCGCCTCCAGCGCCGGCCCCAGAATGCCGCCCTGGACGCGTACGGCCCGGCTCGCCCGGTCGACCTCGAGCACGCGGTCCAGCCCCTTGAGATCGAGGCTGATCGTGCCGGCGAAGTTTTCTCCGACGTTCGGCTCGACACCGCCGACAACGCTGGAGCCGCCGCCGAACGGGATGACCGCCGCCCGCGCGCCGCCCGCCCAGTCGAGGATGTCGATGACGTCGGCCTCGGAGCGAGGCTTGGCAACCAGATCGGGAGCATTGCTGAAGTCGCGCGCAAACGCACGCACGGCATCCGGAAAGGACTTGCCGTAGCAGTGGAGGAGCCGCTCGTAAGGATCACTCGTGCATAAATCTTGGAGCCTGGCCGGCGGTCGCAACCGGGACGGCCGCAGCGCGATCTCATCGACCGCCGGCAGCGGCCGACCGGTCCCGGGCAGCGGCCCCAGCCGATCGCGATAGAACCCGAACAATCGCTGCGCCTCGGCGGGCTCGAGGCCGCTACCCTCGTACCCCCAGCCCCAGAACTTCCAGCGTCTGCCCGCCATCTTCGCCTCCTCGCCGCGCCGGACCAGCATAGCGGCAGCCCGGTGAGGTGTCGCCCGATGCTTCGGTCGCAAGGTGCGTCATGGCCTCGAAGGCACCAACTTCGGTCATCCGCGGTTCCCGAGCAGCCTGCCGTTGGTCTGATG
>DATAOG010000537.1:0-7303 GCA_036265855.1 Geminicoccaceae bacterium
CGCGGTCATGACGAGACCCGCCGGATCCATTGGTCGATCGAGACCGCGAGGATGATCAAGAGGCCAACCGTGAACTCCTGCCAGACGACGTCCGCGCCGGCGAGCGCCAGACCATTGCGGAACACGCCGACGATCAAGGCGCCGAACAGCGTGCCGACGATCGAGCCGCGGCCGCCGAACAGGCTCGTGCCGCCGATCACCACCGCCGTGATCGAGTCGAGGTTGGCGGTGCCGCCCGAGATCGCGCTGACCGCGCCGATCCGGCCGATCAGGATCCAGCCGGCGAGCGAGCAGATCAGGCCGGCGACCGTGTACACGGCAAGCAGCGTGCGCGTGGTGTTGATGCCGGCGAGCCGCGCGGCGTTGGGGTCGTCGCCGGTGGCATAGACGTGGCGGCCGAACGCGGTCCGGTTCAGCACGTACCAGACCAGCACCGCGAGCAGGATCATCAGGATCGAGCCCAGCGTCAGGCGCGCCCCGCCGACCTGGACCGCGGTGCCGGTGAGCTGCAGGAACGGGGCCGCCGCCTCGACCTCCTGCTGGCGGATCGTCTGGCTCTGCGAGTACCAGAGGTTCAGCGCGCCGAAGATGCTCCAGGTGCCGAGCGTGACGATAAACGGCGGCAGGTTCAACCAGGTGACGAAGGCGCCGTTGATGAACCCGCAGGCGACGCCGGTGAGAAGCCCGAGCGCGAAGGCGAACTCGACCGGTACCCCGGCAAGCACCGCGAGCCGGCCCATGACCACCGATGACAGCACCATGATCGCGCCGACCGAGAGGTCGATGCCGGCGGTCAGGATGATCAGCGTCTGGGCGATCCCGACGGTGCCGATGATCGTCACCTGCTGGAGCACGAGCGAGAGGTTGAACGGGTGGAAGAAGCGCGCGCCGACGACTGCGCTGAACAGCACGAGCCCGAGCAGCAGGACGATGAACGGAATCGCGGTCGGAAAGCCGTGCAGGAAGTGCTGGAGGCGCCGGACCGCGCTGGCCCGTTCCTCCTCGAACACGGCCTGCTCGGTCTCGAACATCGGTGCCGCGCGCTCGAGGTCCGAGCTCGCGCCTGCGGCGAGGGCATCCTTGGAGCTGCTCATCGCATCCGCCGAGGTTTCGGGGAGGGCCGCCCTGCCGGTCGCCCTCCCCGCGATCCGAGCCTACACCCGCGAGATCGAGAGCGGGATCAGCCCCAGCACTTCGTCAGGCCCTCCTTGGAGGAGATCGAGTCGAGGCCCTGCACGGGCTTGTCGGTGATCAGCGTGACGCCGGTGTTGTAGAAGTCGAGGCCCGGGCTCGGCTGCGGCTTCTTGCCGGACTTGGCGTACTCGGTGACCGCCTCGACCCCGAGCGAGGCCATCAGCAGCGGGAACTGCATCGAGGTCGCCCCGATCACGCCCGCCTGCACGTTCTTGACGCCCGGGCAGCCGCCGTCGACCGAAGTCATCAGCACGTCGTTCTCCTTGCCGGCGGCCTTCAGCGCCTCGTAGGCGCCGGCCGCAGTCGGCTCGTTGATCGTGTAGACGACGCTGATGTCGGGGTCTTTCTGCAGCAGGTTCTCCATGCCGGTGCGGCCGCCTTCCTCGGCGCCCTTGCCCCACTGGTGGCCGGCGATGCGCGGGTCGCTCTCCTCGCCGTAGTGCTTGGGGTCCTTCGGATCGATGCCGAAGCCCTTCATGAAGCCCTGGTCGCGGGCGACATCGACCGTCGGCTGGTTCTCGAGCGCATCGAGGAAGGCGACATGGGCGTCCTTGGCCTTGTCGCCGAGCGTCTTCGCGGCCCATTCGCCGATCAGCTCGCCGGCCTTGAAGTTGTCGGTGGCGAAGGTCGCGTCCGCCGCGTCGATCGGATCGAGCGGCGTGTCGAGCGCGATCACCAGGATGCCGGCCTCGCGCGCTTTCTTGATCGTCGGCACGATCGCCTTGGTGTCGCTCGGCGTGATCAGGATCCCCTTGGCGCCGGCCGAGATCAGGCTCTCGATCGCCGCGACCTGGGTCTCATTGTCGCCGTCGTACTTGCCGGCAAAGCTCTGCAGCTGCACGCCGAGCTCCTTGGCCTTGGCCTCGGCGCCCTCCTTCATCTTGACGAAGAACGGATTGTTGTTGGTCTTGGTGATCAGGCCGATCAGGACGTCGGCCGAGAACGCTGGCGTGGCGCCCGTCGCGAGCAGCGCGGCGGCGCCGGCCGCGGCCCATTTCAGCATCCGAACCCTGGCTTGCATTTTCTTATCCTCCGCTGATCGAGTTCATGATTGCCGGTGCGGGCGCCGCGCGATGCGATGCACGGCCGCTGGCGCTGCCCGTCGAACGATCGGCGGGCCGAGCGACGAGCGCGCTCTGCGCCAGCCAAGTCACGCCCGGGCGGTGAGACTTGCCGAGGTCTCATCTGCGATGACGCCCCCCCGTTTCACGCCCGCCATGGCGGCGGTCGCGGCCGCTGTCGCGGTCCGGGTGAGGCAAGGATTAGTCTTGGCGGGGGCGGCTGTCCATTGGCTTGCGCGGCCGCGGTGAGGTGCCGCGGTACGCCGCGGGCAGCGCGCCGGCGGTCACGACGGCAGCGGGGCTCCGCTCAGCGCGTGGCGACCGGCAGCCGGGCCAGGAGGCGCGCCTCGGCCCGTCCGCCGGCGCCGAGCGTGATGGCCATCACCGCCAGGACGACCCCGCGCTCCCCGGAAGGAGCCGCGAGCTCCAGGCCGGCCAGCTGATCGGGCCGGAGCACCCAGCCGTTGGTCGCGGGATCGTAGGTGCCAGCCGACAGGCGCGCGCCGGCGGGCACGCCGCGGATCATCAGCACGTCCGGCGCGGGGCCGCCGTCGCGGATCACGGCGGGATCGATCTGGACCGGAACGACCGTCTCGGCCGGCGCGTCGAGCGCCACGACGACGCTGTCGGTCCGGGTCGCAAAGTCGCCGGCGCGATTGCGGACCGCAACCGCAGTCACCTCGAGCGGCAGGCCCTCGCGCCAGCCGGGCGGGGGCGTGAGCGCCAGGCCGGAGAGCTGCCGCGGGCTCAGCACCCAGCGGCCGTCGCCATCATCGATGCCGGCCGAGAGAATGCCACCCTGCGGCACGCCGCGGATGATCACGACCACGATCCGATCCGGATCGACGCCCTCGACCCGGGGCAGGCCCAGGCTGAACGGCAGCGCCGGACCCGGGTCGACCTCGCCGGGCGCGATCCCGCCCGTCCGGGGCGCCAACTGGTCGGGCTCCGTCGACGTGCCTTCGAGGTGACCCCTCGTGTCCGTCCCGTCGAGCGCCGCGGTCACGTCCGCAAGCTTCGCAGCCCTTCCGTCCCGGAGTACGATGTTGACCCGCGGTCCGGCCGGCGTCTGCTGATCCGGCTCGGTCAGCCGAACGGCACCGACCGCCGGCAGCTCCAAAAGGAGCCCGTCGGGCGTGCGCTCGATCGCGCAATCGGTCAGGTTGATTTCGGCCAGGCGATGCACGGCGCCAGCCTCGGCGCTTGCTGGTGGCCGCTGCTCGAGCTCCGCCCGCAGGCGGAGGACCAGGTCGCCGACCGACAGAGCCTCGCTGCCCACCAGCAGCGCGGCATTGGCGCGGGCCTGGTCCGCGGCATCGGCGTCGGTGACCAGAAAGCTCCGGCCGCCTGGGACGGCCAGCATCAGCTCGCGGCCGAAGATGGTGAGCTCGCAAGTCCGATCCTCGCCACGAAGCTCAGCCGCGGCCGCGACGACCGGCTGCGGCCCGAGCCCGAGCATCGCCTTGATCCAGGCCTCGCCGGCCGCGTGATCGCCTTGCCCGGCAAGCGGTCCCTTGGCCTGGGCCTCGAGCACCGCGGCGACCCGCCGCGCAGGGACAGGGGGGCCGCCCTCGAGCGCGATCTCGGTGTCGACCTGCTCGGCGGCCATGGCCGCGAACGCGCCGGGCGGGATCGGATCGCCCTCCGGGCCGAACGCCATCAGCAGACCATCCTGGATCCTGAGCGAGGCACCGGCCAGCGAGATCGCAGGCGCACGGCCGGCGCGCTGATTGGCGCCCGGCGCCCGCTCGCCGAGCCCGAAGCCGATCCGCGCCATCGCCGTCGAGGCCAGCATCGCGGCCCGGCTGCGCAGGGTTGCCTGCTGATCCTCTCGCAGGGGCGGCAATGGCGCCATCGCGGAATCCTCTGCTGGTCGTCGCCGGCCGGCAGCGGATCGAACGCCGCGGCAGCTTCCGGCAGCTGCCACGCTAGCCCCGGATGCTTAAGGTTTGGTTAAGCAAAGGTTTGGTCATTGCCAAAGCTGGAGCTCGAGCCCGTGACGGGCTATGCCGCCGGTGCTGCCGCCTGTTATGACTGAAGCATCCGCTTCGGCCTCACTACGACGCCAGAGCAAGCCCCTCTACGTCAGAGCAAGCCCTTCTACGTCAGAGCCAGCCCTTCTACTTCAGAGCCAGCAATGAGAGATCCTGCCCGCGTTCCGCTCACGACCGCGCTTGACGAGCTCCAAAGTCTGCTCGGGGATCGGCTGACGACGTCGCCCGCCGTGCGCGCGCGCCACGGCCAGGACGAAACTTACCATCCGGGCGCGCCGCCCGACGCGGTCGCTTTCCCGCGCTCGACCGGCGAGGTCAGCCGGATCGTCGAGATCTGCGCCCTGCACCGGCTGCCGGTGATCCCGTTCGGCACCGGGACGTCGCTCGAAGGCCACATCGCGGCTCTGCGGGGCGGGGTCACGATCGATCTCTCGGAGATGAACCAGGTCCTCGAGGTCAACGCCGAAGACCTCGACTGCCTGGTCCAGCCCGGCGTGACCCGCAAACAGCTGAACGCGCATCTGCGCGACACAGGCCTGTTCTTCCCGATCGACCCGGGCGCGGATGCCAGCCTCGGCGGCATGACCGCGACCAGGGCCTCGGGCACCAACGCGGTCCGCTACGGCACGATGCGCGAGAACGTGCTCGGGCTCACCGTCGTGCTAAGCGACGGTCGGGTGATCCGGACCGGCGGCCGGGCGCGCAAGTCGTCCTCCGGCTACGACCTCACCCGTCTGTTCGTCGGCTCCGAAGGCACGCTCGGCGTGATCACGGAGATCCGGCTTCGCCTGCACGGCATCCCGGAGGCAATCTCGGCGGCGGTCTGCCGCTTCGAGAGCATCGAGGACGCGGTCAACGCGGTGATCCTGACCATCCAGTCCGGCGTGCCGGTCGCCCGGATCGAGCTTCTGGACGAGCTGACCATGGAGGCCTGCATCCGTTACTCCAAGCTCGAGGGCTACAAGGTGGCGCCGGCCCTGTTCTTCGAGTTCCACGGCTCGAAGGCCGGGGTTGCCGAGCAGGCCGAGACCGTGAAGGCGATCGCGCGCGACTTCGGCGGCGCCGGTTTCCAGTGGGCGACCGCGGCCGAGGAGCGCAACCGGCTCTGGCAGGCGCGCCACGATGCCTTCTATGCCACGCTCGCGCTCCGGCCGGGCGCCAAGGGCATCGTCGCCGACGTCTGCGTGCCGATCTCGCGGCTTGCCGAGTGCATCACTGCCGTCAAGCGGGAGATCGCCGAGGCGCGCCTGCTGGCGCCGCTCGTGGGCCATGTCGGCGACGGCAATTTCCATTTGATCTTTCTGGTCGATCTTGCGGATCAGGACGAGGTGGCGCGCGCCAAGGCAGTCAACAAGCGGATGGTCGAGCATGCGCTGGCACTCGGCGGCACCTGCTCCGGGGAGCACGGCGTCGGCCACGGCAAGATCCCCTACCTGGAGGCCGAGCACGGCGAGGGGGCCATGAATGTTATGCGCGCCGTCAAGAGGGCGCTCGATCCGCTGAACCTGATGAACCCGGGTAAGATTGTGGCGCTCTAGGCGGCCGCGACCGCGGCGACGAAGGCTCGGAGCCTGGCGGGGTCGAGCCGGTAGTCCGTGCGCACGCCGGTGCAGACGTCGACCGCGAACGGGCGCACGGTGCGGATCGCCGCCGCGACATTGTCCGGGCGCAGGCCGCCCGCGAGGAAGACCGGGCAGGCGGCCGCCTCGACGATCTGCCGGCTGATCGTCCAGTCGTGGGTCCGGCCGGTCCCGCCCAGCACCCTGATATGTTCGTGCGGTCGACCCGAATCCAGCACCAGCGCATCCGCGAGCGGCGCGATGTCTCGTGCTTCCGCGATCGCGTCCTCGCCGCCGACGTGGATCACCTGGACGAGCCTGATCCCGGGCAAGGCTGCGCGCAGCTGCGCGTAAGCGGCGGGCGCCACCCGGTCGACCAGCTGCACGGTGTTGGTCCGGCAGCGCCGCGCGTGCGCGATGATCGCCTCGGGCTCGGTCGCGCTGGTCAAAAGAAAGGTCGCGACCGGCGGCGGCACGACCGCGGCGATCGCGGCGATCTCGGCATCCTCGATCGGGCCGGGGCCGCTCGGCATCGCGCCGACCAGGCCCAGCGCATCGGCGCCCTCCGCGATCGCAAGCCGCGCCTCGCTCGCGGACTGGATGCAGCAGATCTTGATCCGGGTGCGCCGCATGCCGTCGCCGGGCCGGTGTCAGTTGGCCGCAAAGCCGTACAGGCGGGCGGGGTTCTCGACCAGGATCTGCCGGAGCCCGGCCGTGCCCCCGGCGATCCCGGCGATCCAGTCCACGAGCCTTCCCTCGTCGGGCACCGGATCGGCGTGCGGGTGCGGCCAGTTGGTGCCGAACAGCACGCGGTCCGGGCGCACCTGCCAGAGCGCCTGCGCGGCCCGGCTCGCAAACGGATAACGAGGCTCGTCCCGATCGGCGTAGTAGGGCGCCGAGAGCTTGACCCAGACCGTGCCGGTCTCGAGCAGCTGGAGCAAGGCGTGAAAGCCCGGGCCGGCGAGCTCGGCATCGGTGCGCGGCAGGCCCATGTGATCGATCACGACGTCGACCGGCAGCGCCCGCAGACGGCCCGCGAGCGCCGGCAATCTTTCGACGCTGACCAGCATCTGCACGTGCCAGCCGAGCCCGGCAAGCCGGGGCGCCATGGCCTCGACGTGCTCGAGACCGGTCTCACCTTTGAACTCGAGATTGATCCTGAGCCCGCGCATGCCGGCCGCGGCCAGCGCCGCCAGCGCGTCGTCGCCGATCTCCGGCCGGACCAGCGCGATGCCCCGAAATCGGCCGGCCGTTTCGGCGAGCGCGTCGAGGGTCGCGCGATTGTCCGGGCCGTAGATGTTGGAGTGGACCAGCACCGCCCGCTCGAAACCGATCGCGCCGAGCATCCGCCGGTAGGCCGCGAGTCCCGTCTCCGGGGCGGGCGTGTAAGGCCGGCGCGGCGCGTACGGATAGACGCCGGCTGCTGCGAACACGTGCGCGTGCGTGTCGCAGGCGCCCGCCGGCACCTCCGTCCTCGGCCGGCTCGGGTCGACCC
>DATAOG010000538.1:0-10223 GCA_036265855.1 Geminicoccaceae bacterium
GCCGAGTTCGGCGGCCGCGCGCAGCACGAGACCTACGCGGCCGATTTCGAGGAGACCCTTGCGCTCTGCCAGCAGCGCCGGGTCGCAGTCCAGACGATCAAGTCGCTCGCCCGGGGCCCCTGGGCGGCCGGCACGGAGCGCAACCACAGCACCTGGTACCAGCCGCTCGAGGATCCGGCCGACATCCGGGTCGCGGTCCATTGGGTGCTGGCGCGCCCGGGCATCTTCCTGAACTCGGTCGGCGATGTCGGGCTCTTGCCGCACGTGCTGCGCGCGGCCGCCGAACTCGGCGCGGATCAGGAGCCGGCGCCTGGCGAGGCGATCATGGCGGGCCTGGGCCGGCGCGCAGGGCTCGCTTCGATCTTCGGCCTCTGACCGGGCCAGGCGGAGATCCGTGGCGTCAGCACCGACCTGCAGGCGCTTAGGATCAGCGCCGACATGGGGCCGGTCAGCTCCGGTCGAGCTGGAGCTCGAACTTGACCCTGTGCACCGCCAGGTGCCCGGCTTCGCGGCCGCGGTCGAGGAACACGAAGCCGATCCGGTCGTCCTGCCTCCGGCTGATCAGGAAATCGGCCTCGAAACCTAAGACCAGCCGGTCGGTGCCGGTCGCCTTCGCGCTCAGCGCCGCGATCGCGCTCTGCACGACCGAAAGCAGACCGATGTCGGTCTGACAGGCCGCGCCCGATGTGCTCCCCTCGACCGGGACGAAGCGGATGTCGACGGCATGCGTCGAGGGTGGCAGGCCGCTGCCGGTCTCGAGAGCGCTCGGATCGACTCCGGCGGCGATCGCCGGCACCTCGACCCCGGCCGGCGCCTCGCCGCTCCGGCCCTGCAGAGCGCTCAGATGCAGGTCGACCTCGGTCACCGTGAGCCGCATGTGAGCCTTGGCGGTCGCGGCGAGCGCCTGGTCGAGGTTGCAGCGCAGCTCGCCGATCACGCGCTCGATCGGCAGGCTGCCCGCGGCCGGCGGCCCGGCGGCCCCGAGCGCCGCACCGGTGGCGGTGACCACGCCGAGCGCGACCGCAAGAGGCCCGGCCAGCCGTCGCCGCCGCGGGCCCACGTGAGAGCCCGGATCTCGGGTCAGGCGGCCGATCGGGCGAATGCCCTGCCTTCCTCGTCGAACAGGTAGCAGGCGCTGGCCGGCACGCCGACCGGCAGCAGGTCGTCGACCCTGGTCTTCGAATCCCCGGCCGACTTGACGATCATCGGCATGTCGCCGCGGCGTTCGAGATAGACGTAGGTCTCGCCGCCCAAATGCTCGACCGCGACTACCCGGCCCTTGAGTTCGGCATCGCCGCCGCCGCCCTCGATCAGATGCTCGGGCCGCAGCCCGAGCGTCACCTTCTCGCCGGGCTGGGCGCCGTTCGCGCTGACCGGCGCCACCACCTGGGTGCCCTCGCCGAGATCGACGGTGATCCCGTTGCCGGCGGCGCTTGCGACCGTGCCCTCGATCAGATTCATCTTGGGCGAACCGATGAAGCCCGCCACGAACAGGTTCTGCGGATGATGGTAGAGCTCGAGCGGCGAGCCGAACTGCTCGACCACGCCGGCGTTCAGCACCACGATCCGGTCCGCGAGCGTCATCGCCTCGACCTGGTCGTGGGTGACGTAGATCATGGTCGCGTTGAGCGCGTGGTGCAGCTTCGCGATCTCGATCCGCATCTGGACCCTGAGCGCGGCGTCGAGATTGGAGAGCGGCTCGTCGAACAGGAACACGCGCGGCTCGCGCACGATCGCCCGGCCGATCGCGACCCGCTGGCGCTGACCACCCGAGAGCTGCTTGGGCTTGCGCTCGAGCAGATGCTCGATCTGCAGGATGCGAGCGGCATCGCGGACCCGCTGATCGACCCCCTCCTGGCCGACCTTGGCGAGCTTCAGCCCGAAGGCCATGTTCTCGTACACGCTCATGTGCGGGTAGAGCGCGTAGGACTGGAACACCATGGCGATGCCGCGCTCGGCCGGCGGCAGGTCGTTGACCTCCTCGCCATCGAACATCATCCGCCCCGACGTGATGTCCTCGAGCCCGGCGACCAGGCGCAACAGGGTCGACTTGCCGCAGCCGGACGGCCCGACGAAGACCACGAACTCCTTGTTCTTGATGTCGAGGGTCACGCCCTTGATGACGTGCGCGGCCCCGAACGATTTGCGGACCTCGCGCATGGTGATCTCGGCCACGGTCCCTCTCCCTGCTTCACCCGGGCAGCCGCCCGCCACACGCCGCCTCCCGAGCCCATTGTCCACCGTTCGCGCGCCGAGGTAAAGCCGTGTCCGGCGAGCGGGCTACCGGGCCGGGAAGCCCGCCGCCACGCTGGGCCATCGCCGGCAGGCTGTGGTAGTCTCGTGATCGTTGCGCAAAGAGGATTTTGGCGATGGCCACCCGAATCAAGGCGCCGCCTAAGCCGCTCTACGAGCAGGACTTCTATGCCTGGTCGAAGGCACAGGCCGAGCTCATGCGTGCCGGCCGGTATCAGGAGCTGGATCTGGAACATCTGATCGAGGAGATCGAGGATTTGGGCAGCGCGGGCAAGAAATCGGTCCGGAGCCGCGCCCGCACGATCATGGAGCATCTGCTCAAGCTCGAGCATTCGCCGGCAGTCGATCCCCGGGTCGGCTGGCGCGACACGATTCGGAGCCAGCGGGACGATCTCCTGGACGATCTGACGCCGACGCTTCGCCGGGAATTGGAGCAAGAAGTGGACGGACTTTACGCGCAGGCGCGCAAGCGCGCGGAAGGCTCACTCCGCGACCACGGCGAGGCGGGAGCCGCCGACGCACTGCCCGCAACCTGCCCCTACAGCCTCGACCAGATCACCGGCGACTGGCTGCCGTGAGGCCGCGCTTTTCCGGCCGGCGGCCTCGGCGCCCAGGGCGCTTGTCTGGTGCCCTCGAATCCTGCAGACAATCGGGTTCGTAAGCCGTCCACCTCGGGAATCAGGTCGACCGACGCATGCACGCCATCCAGATCACTCCCGACGTGATGTTGACCTACGGCACGCCGCTGCTGCAGCGCCGGATCGAGGCCATGCTGCCGCACAATACCGCGCTCACCGAGTTCGCGCTGCGGCTGCGGGCGGCGGAGCCCGGGGCGAGCAAAAGCAACGCCGGCGGGTGGCATTCCGCAGGCAACATCTTCGAGCGCGAGGAGGCGGGGATCGCTCTGTTGACGCAGCACGTGCGGGCGGCGCTGCTGCACATGAGCATGCTGGTCAAGCAGGTCACCGCGCCGCGGGTCGAGTTCGACGCGACGCTCTACGGCTGGATCAACGTCAACGGGCCGGGGGACTACAACACCCCGCACTGTCACCCCGGCGGCACCTGGTCGGGCGTCTACTACATCCGCACCGGACCGGAGGTGCCAGACCGGCCGAACAGCGGCCGCATCCAGTTCATCGATCCGCGCACCCGCTGCGACCTTGGCGCCACGCCCTCCATCGCCCACACCCGCCTGGTCGGGATCAGCCCGTCGGACGGCATGCTGCTGATCTTCCCGAGCTATCTTGAGCACTACGTGCACCCGTATTTCGGCGCCGGCGAGCGCATCACGTTGGCCTTCAACAGCCTGGTCCAGCGGCTGACGCCACTGCCGTAACGCGCTCGCGATGCGGTCGCGCCACCACTCGCGCATTCTGTCAGGACGGCACTTCGCTCCAGCTCTTGGCGCCCCGCGCAACCGCGGCTGAGAATTGGCCGCCGCGCTGGCGGGGCGATGCCGGGCTCCGGGCGGCCACGACGGCCTGTGACGCGCAACCACGTGTGCTATCCTGATGCTCGATGCCGGCAGGAGCCTTCCATGGCGATCCGCGTGAAGCCGTCCCGAGTCAGCTGTACGACCAGGACTTCTATGCCTGGTCGAAGGCACAAGCCGACCTCCTCCGCGGCGGCCGCTACTCGGAGCTTGACCTGGAACACCTGATCGCGGAGGTCGACGATCTGGGCGACGCGCTGAAACGCTCGGTGCGCAATCGCCTGCGCACGATCGTGGAACACCTGCTGAAGCTCCAGGACTCGCCGGCCCAGGACCCTCGCCCCGCCTGGCGCGCCACCGTCCGCACGCAGCGGGTCAAGCTGCGCGACGGTCTCAACGCCACGATCCGCCGCGAAGTCAGAGCGGGCTTGCGGAATTGTATGCCGACGCGCGGGCCCTGGCGGAGGGCGCATTACGCGATCACGGCGAGCCGGCAGCCGCCGACGCCCTGCCGGTGACCTGTCCCTATTCGCTCGACCAGATCACCGGCGACTGGCTGCCGTGAGAAAGCTATGACGTGTCGTCCAGGGCCCCTCGAAGATCACCCCTTGACCGCGCCGGCGGTCAGGCCCGAGACGATCCGGCGCTGGAAGATCAGGACCCGGACGAGCAACGGCACGGTCACGATCAGCGAGACGGCCATGACCTTGGCCCCGACGCTCAGGCGCCGCCATCGGGCAGCCACTCGCGCACGATCTGGTCGAGCGTGTAGGGACAGGCCTCAGAGAGTGCGTCGGCAGCCGCGTCTTCGCCATGGCGGCGAAGCGCGCGCGCTGCCGCGGCGCGGGCGCGCTCGTAGTGCTTCGGCAGCTCGGCCTCCAGCCGTGCCCGCAGGCTGGCGGTCAGGTCATCCTCGAGGTCGGCCCGCTGGACCGCGATCGTGTCCTGCCAGAGGTCCCGTGGTCCCCGCGCGGGGGAATGCTCGAGTTTCAAGAGGTGCTCGATGATCGTTCTGACGCGCGAGCGCACCGACCGGTAGAGGGAGAGCCCCAAATCATCGACCTCCTCGATCAGATTCTGAAGGTCGAGCTCCTCGTAGCGCCCGGCGCGCAGCAGAGCCGCCTGCTCGCGGGCCCAGACGTAAAAGTCCACTTCGTACAGAGGCTTGGCCGCTTCCTTGATCCGCGTCGCCATGACCGGTCCTCGTGTCGACGGGCGATCGTATCACAAGATTGGACAGCGGCGATCGCTTGCAAGGCGGTCAGGAAGCAGCCGTCTTCGTCATCACCCCTTGACAGCGCCGGCGGTCAGGCCGGAGACGATGCGGCGCTGGAAGATCAGCACCAGGACGATCAGCGGCACGGTCACGATCACCGAGGCGGCCATGATGTTGCCCCAGGGCAGCTCGTAGGACGAGGCGCCGGAGATCAGCGCGATCGCGACCGGCACGGTGCGCTGCTCCGAGGACAGCGTGAAGGTCAGCGCGAACAGGAACTCGTTCCAGGCGGCGATGAACGCGAGCAGGCCCGTGGTCGCGAGCGCCGGGCCCATCAGCGGCATGAACACCTTGGTCACGATCGTGTAGGGCTTGGCGCCATCGACGATCGCCGCCTCCTCGAGTTCCTTCGGCAGCTCGCGCATGAACGTGGTCAGCACCCAGACCGTGAACGGCAGCGTGAAGATCATGTAGGAAAGGGTCAGCGACAGAAGGTTGTTGTAGAGGCCGAGCGAGCGGATCAGCTCGAACATGCCCGAGAGCACCGCGATCTGCGGGAACATCGAGACGCCGAGCACCAGGATCAAAAGGACCGTGCGGCCGCGGAACTGGATCCGGCCGAGCGCATAGGCGGCGGCGACCGCGAGCGCCAGCGACAGAACCACGGTCGAGACCGCGACGAAGATCGAGTTCAGGATGTTGCGGCCGAACGGCTGCTCGCGGAACACGGCGAAATAGTTGTCCCAGGCCGGATGCGACGGCCAGAACTCGACCTTGAACAGGTCCGAGCCCGACTTGAGCGAGGATATGATCGCCCAGTAGAACGGGAAGACCGTGTAGACGACGATGACCGCGAGAAACAGATAGAACGCGAGGCGGCCGAGCAGCTTCTTGAGTTTGCGGTTCATGTCCGGCCTCCGGCTCAGTCCTCGCGGCCGACCCGGGCGAGCGTCAGATATCCGATCGTGAACAGCGCGATGATCAGGAACAGCATGGTCGCGGCGGCCGAGCCGTAGCCCACGTCCTGGAAATCGACCAGCTGCTGGCGGGCGTACACCGACATCGACATGGTGTCCTTGTTGTTGCCCGACATCACGTAGATCAGATCGAAGATCCGGAGCGCGTCCAGGACCCGGAAGATGATCGCGACCATCAGCGCCGGCTTGAGCAGCGGCAGCGTGATCTTGAAGAACACCCGGACCGGATGGACCCCGTCGACCCTGGCGCTCTCGTAGCACTCCTGGGGCAGCATCTGCAGCCCGGCGAGCAGCAGCAGCGCCATGAACGGCGTGGTCTTCCAGACATCGACGATGATCACCGCGAGCAGCGCGGTCGAGGGCGACGCGGTCCAGGCGATCCCCTTGTCGATCACGCCCATCATCTTCAGGACCGCATTGATCACCCCGAACACGTCATGGAACATCCAGCCCCACATCTGCGCCGAGACCACGGTCGGGATCGCCCAGGGAATCAGGACCGCGGCGCGCAGCAGGCCGCGGCCGCCGAAATGAGCGTTCAGCGCGAGCGCGATCGCCATCCCGAGCACCGTCTCGGTGGTCACCGAGACCGCCGCGAACACGACCGTGTTCCAGACCGCGTTCCACCAGTCCGGGTCCTGCAGCAGGTAGTAATAGTTGACGAAGCCGATGAACTTGGCGGCCTCGAGGTCGGACAGATTGGCGTCGGTCAGGCCGAACCAGATCGTGCGGGCGAGCGGCCAGCCGGCGACCAGCGCCAGCACCACCAGCATCGGCGTCATGAACAGCCAGGCCGAGCGTACCCGCTCCCGGGTCAGCCGCGACGCCTTCTCCGGCAGCGGGGCGACTACCTCTTTGGCGGCAACGGCGCCGGTCGTGGTCATCTGCGCCTCCCGTCTTCGATCACGCCGGCCGCCGGCCCGGGCGAAGACCTCCGGCAGCCGACCGGCTCTGGGCCGTGATCACGAGCATCGGCCGGCGGCCCGCCTCACCAGCGGCCGCCGCGGGACATCCGGTCGAGCTTCTTCTCGAGCGCGGCGACGCTCGTGGCACCGTCGCTCTTGCCGCTCAGAACCGCGTGCGCGGCGTTGAAGAACTCGGAGCTCACCTGATTGTACTTGGCGCCGGTCACGCGCGACGGCCGCGCGACCGCATTGATGAAGGTGTCGTAGAGGTCGCCGAAGAACGGGCTCGCGGCGAGCACATCGGGATCCTTGTAGAGCTTGTCGATGGTCGGGTTGTAGGAGCCCTCGATCGCCCGGCGCTTCTGCTCGTCGTAGCTGGTCAGGTATTTGACCAGGTCGGCCGCGGCGTCCGGGTTCGCCGAGTATTTGGAGACCGCGAGCTGCCAGCCGCCGAGCGTGGCCGTGTGCTTGCCGTCGGCGCCGCCCATCGGCAGCACCGCGACCCCGATCTTGCCCTTGATCGCGCTGTCCGGGGCGTTGCCGAGCTTCCAGGCGTAGGGCCAGTTGCGCATGAACACGGCGTTGCCGGACTGGAACACGCCGCGCGATTCCTCCTCGGAGTAGTTCAAGACGCCCTCGGGCGCGATCTTGCCGATCCAGCTGGCGGCAAAATCCAGCGCCTGAGCCGCCTTCGGGTTGTTGATCGTGACCTTGCCCTTGTCATCGACGAGCGTGCCGCCGCCGAAGCTGTCGACCCACTCCAGCGCGTCGCAGGTCAGGCCCTCGTACGCCTTGGCCTGGAACACGAAGCCCAGGATCTTCTCGTTGCCGGCGCGGCGCTCGCCGTCGACCACCGCCTTGGCGGTGTCGCTCAGCTCCTGCCAGGTGGTCGGCGGCTTCTTGCCGTATTTCTCCAGCAGATCTTTCCGGTAGTAGAGCACTCCGGCATCGGTGAACCAGGGCATCGCCACCAAGGCGCCGTCGACCGTGTTGTTGTCGACGATCGCCTTGAAGTTCTGGTCGATCTGCGCCTTGTCGATATGCTTCGACAGGTCGATGAAGTGGCTGGCCAGAATGCCGGGCCAGATCACGTCGATCTGATAGACGTCGATGTCGGCCGAGTTCGCCGCCAGCATCTGCTGATAAAGAGCCAGGCGCTCGGTCGAGGAATTCGGGGTCGAGATCACCTTGACCTGGTTGCCGCTCTTCTTGGCCCAGGCCTCGGCGCCCTGCTGGCAGAGCTGCAGCTCGAGACCGACGGCGCCGCAGGAGATTGAGACCGTCGCCGCCTGCGCGGGCGCGAGCGCGCCGCCGAGGAGGATCGCCAGAGCGGCCGCGATGACTGTGCTGCGCATCGGTTGTCTCCCCTTCGTGGCTGCATCGATTGTTGGTATGCAAAGCCTCCGATCCGAACCTAACGCAGCCCGGTCTTTGGGAAAAGCCTTGATCGCCTCGCGCCGCCGGTTGATCTCCGGCGCGGGCCGGGCAGAATGGCCCGTTACTCCAACCGGGCGCGAGCATCCGCCGTGATCGCCAAGCTCGATCCGACCCACCACGGGTTCGAATCCCTGAGACTGCCGGCCGATGGCGTCAGCCTTCACCTGGCGCGCGCCGGCAGCGGCCGGCCGCTGCTGTTGCTGCACGGCTGGCCGGAGTTCTGGCTGACCTTTGCGCGCTGCATGCGGCGCCTCGAGGCCCGCTTCCTGCTGCTCGCCCCGGACCTCCGCGGCTTCGGCGCCAGCGACAAGCCGGCTGCCGGTCCCTCGCGCGCGGCCGGTCCCGAGGTGCATGCCGCGGACACGCTGGCCCTGCTCGATCATCTCGGGATCGCTAAGGTCGGCGTGGTCGGGCACGATGTCGGCGCCTCCGTCGCCCAGGCGCTCGCGCGCCAGCAGCCGGAGCGGATCGCCGGCCTCTTCTTCTTCAACTGCCCCTATCCGGGGATCGGGCGCCGCTGGGCCGAGGCCGGACACCTGATCGAGATCTGGTACCAGTCCTTTCACCAGATGCCCTGGGCGGCCGGGCTGGTCGGCAGCTCACGCGGCGCGTGCCGGACCTACATCAGCCATTTTCTTCGGCATTGGGCGCACGACCCGCACGTCTTCGATGCCGATCTTGAGGCCTGGACCGACAATTTCCTGCGGCCGGGCAATCTGCAGGGCGGCTTCAACTCGTATCTGAGCGTCGCGACCGCGCGCGCCGCCGTCATCTGGGAGGAGGTGCCGCCCTTGCCCAAGATCGCGCTGCCGACCCGGATCATGTGGGGCCGCCACGATCCGATCCTGAAAGTCGAGTGGGTCGACCGCATCGGCGAGTTCTTCGAGGACCCCGAGGTCACGATCGCCGAGGACGCCGGCCACTTCGTCCACTACGAGACGCCCGATGCGGCAGCCGCCGAGATCGCGGCGTTCTTCGACCGGCTGAGCTGGCGATGACGCTCGAGCTCGCGGCCGACCAGCTGGGCGAGGCCGGCGCGCCGGTCGTGATCCTGCATGGCCTGATGGGCTCGGCGCGCAACTGGGCCACGATCGCCAAGGAGCTCGCCGCCACTCATCGGGTGCTGACGCCCGATCTGCGCAATCACGGCCGCTCGCCCTGGGCGGATCGCATGAGCTTCGACGAGATGGCGGGCGACGTCGTCGCCGCGATCGAGGCGCGCGGGCTCGCGCCGGCGATGCTGGTCGGCCACAGCCTCGGCGGCAAGGTCGCGATGCGACTCGCGCTCACGCGGCCCGATCTGGCGGCGCGCCTGGTCGTCGTCGACGTCGCGCCGGTGCTCTACGGCCACAGCCTGCGCGAATACGTCGACGCGCTGCGCGCGGTCGATCTGGCGAAGGTCAGCCGCCGGCCCGAGGTCGAGGCCGAGCTCGCCAGGACCATCCACGACCCCCTGATGCGGGCGTTCCTGCTCCAGAACCTGGTCCGGACGCCAGAGGGCTACGCCTGGCGTGCCAATCTCGACGTGATCGCCGCGAGCCTGCCCGAGCTCATGGGCTTCCCGCCGAGCGCCGGGCTCAGCTACGCGGGCAGGGCGCTGTTCATCGCCGGCAGCCGCTCGGCCTACGTGCGCGACGAGCACCGGCCGACGATCAAGGGGCTGTTCCCCAAGGCCGAGTTCGTGACCATCGCCGGCGCCGGCCATCAGGTCCACGCCGACCGGCCCGACGAGTTCCTGGCGCAGCTCCGCCCGTTCCTGCGCTGAGGTCTGGCTTCGCCCGCTCGAGGCGAACCTGATCGGGTACCCGGGCGTCAGCCGCCGAAGTGTTTCTTCAGCGCGTTGAAGCCGCTCTGGAACACGTCGTTGCTGATCATCCGTTCGGCGTCGGCCTGCTTCTCCGGCGGATCGGGATCAAAGGTCGCGGTCCAGTCGCCGTGCGTGCGGTTGCCGTCCGAGATCCGGCGCAGCCTGAGCGTCGCCCGATAGTTGGCGACCGGCAGCG
>DATAOG010000539.1:0-3041 GCA_036265855.1 Geminicoccaceae bacterium
GGCACGCCCGGATCGATCGGCCGCCCGATCTTCAGAGCCTCGACGCCGAGCGCATCGACCACGGCGCCCGAGGTCTCGCCGCCCGCGACCACGAGCCTTCGGACGCCCCGCGCAACCAGACCTTTCGCGATCGCCGCCATCGCGTCTTCCACGACCGCACTGGCCCGCTCGCGCCCGAGCCGGGCCTGGACCTTGGCGACCGCCTCGGGCGGGGCCGAGGAGCTGAACAGGACCGGGTCCTGGCCCAGGTGCCGCTCGGCGAAGGCGAGCGCCCGCTCGACCTCCGCGCCGCCGCCTTCGGTGAGCCGAAGCGGGTCGAGCGTCAGCGCGGGCCGGCCCGCGGCCCGATGGCGCTCGACCTGGGCAAGCGTCGCGGCCGAGCAGCTGCCCGAGAGAATCGCGGACCCGCCAGCGACGTGCGGCAGCGCGTCCGCGGGCTCGGATTGGTCGAGCCGGCCCTGGCGCCGGAAGTTCGCCGGCAGACCCATCGCGATCCCCGAGCCGCCGGTGATCAGCGCAAGCTCGGCAGCGCCGGCGCCGAGCTCGATCAGATGGCGCTCGCTCACCGCATCGGCGATCACCTGCCGGATGCCCTTGGCGCGCAACGCCGCGAGCCCTGCCCGGATCGCGTCAGGACCCTGGTCGACGACGGCGTAAGGCAGCAGGCCGACCGGCGTCCGGCTCTGCCGTCCGAGCACCCGGACCAGGTTGCTGTCGGTCATCGGCGTCAGCGGATGGTGGCGCATGTGGCTGTCGGAGAGCAGCTGCTCGCCGACGAACAGATGGCCCAGATAGACGCTCCGGCCGTTCTCGGGCAGCGCCGGGCAGGCGATCGTGATGTCCGCGCCGAGCGCGTCGAGCAGCGCCTCGCTGACCGGCCCGATGTTGCCCCGGTCGGTGGAATCGAAGGTCGAGCAGTATTTGAACAGAATCTGCGGGGCGCCCCGGGCCCGCAGCCAGGCCAGCGCCGCCAGCGACTGCCGGACCGCGTCCTCCGACGCAATCGTGCGCGACTTGAGCGCGACCACGATCGCCTGGGCCGCGCCCGGATCGACCTCGGGGCCGGGCACGCCGATCAGCTGCACCGTCGTCATGCCCTGGCGGACCAGCATGCTCGCGAGGTCGGTCGCACCGGTGAAGTCGTCGGCGATGCAGCCGAGAAGGAGCGGCGTTGGCGGGAGCGACATCGGCGTTCCGCTGCACTATGATGGCTCCGGTTCTTTCTAGCGCAGCCGCAGCGGCCTGCGCCAAGCCAAATCGGCCGGCCCGGCGCCGGCTGCTCGAGGGAGGCCCTGGATGCGCATCGTGATCACCGGCGGCGCCGGCTTCATCGGCAAGAAGCTCGCGCGCGCGCTGCTCGCCCGCGGCACGCTGATGGACCGCCAGGGCACCATCCAGACGATCCGCACGATCACGCTGTTCGACGTGGTCGAGGCCGACGGTCTGCCGCACGACCCGCGCCTGGAAACCATCGCTGGCGACATCACCGACCCGGCCATCGTCAGCGAGCTGATCGGGCCCCGCACCGACGGCGCGTTCCATCTCGCGGCGATCGTCAGCGCCAATGCCGAGCAGGACTTCGACCTCGGCTACCGGGTCAATCTCGACGGCACGCGCCACGTGCTCGAGGCCTGCCGGGCGCTGCCGGAGCCGATCCGCCTCGTGTTCGCGAGCTCGGTCGCGGTCTATGGCGGCGACGTGCCCGAGGTCCTGGACGACCGGACGATCCTCACGCCCCAGACCTCCTACGGCGCTCAGAAGGCGGCCGGCGAGCTGCTGCTGAACGACTACGGCCGCAAGGGCTTCGTCGACGGCCGCGCGCTGCGCCTGCCGACGATCGTCGTCCGCCCCGGCAAGCCGAACAAGGCCGCCTCGACCTTTGCGAGCTCGATCATCCGCGAGCCGCTCGCCGGCGAGGCCGCGGTCTGCCCGGTCACGCGCGATGCCGAGATGTACATCCTCTCGCCGCGCCGGGTGATCCAGGCGCTGACCCACGCCTTCGAGCTGCCGGCCGAGGCCTTCGGCATGACCCGGATGCTGACGCTGCCCGGCATCACGGTCTCGATCGGCGAGATGGTCGATGCGCTCGCCGAGATCGCCGGCCGGCGGGTCGCGGACCGGATCCGGTGGCAGCCCGAGCCGATGATCCAGAAGATCGTGGCCGGCTGGCCGGCCCGGTTCGACGCCAGGCGCGCGCGGGCGATGGGCTTCGAGCCGGACGCCGATGTCGGCGAGATCATCCGCGCCCACATCGAGGACGAGCTCGGCGGCAACATCGCGTAGCGAGGCCCGACGTTCCGGAGTAGACTGGGGATCATGGCCGACGCAGCCGAGAAACTCATGACCGTGGCCGAGTTCCTGGACTGGGACGACGGCACCGACACGCGCTACGAACTGATCGACGGCCGGCCGGTCGCGATGGCGCCGCCCACGCCGGCCCATTCGGTGATCGTCGCAAATCTGAGCCATGAGCTCAGAGCCAAACTGCCGATTCCCTGCTACGTCGGCAATGAGGCTGGCATCAGCCGGCCCGACCGCAACGACACCTTCTACGAGGCCGATGTCGTCGTCAGCTGCACACCGCTCGAGCCCGGTCGCGCGGCGATCCCGAGCCCGGTCCTGGTCGTCGAGGTAGCGTCGCCCTCGACCATCGAGCGCGACCGCGGGCGAAAGGCCTATGACTACAGTCAGATCGAATCGATCCAGGAGATCGTGCTGGTCTCCTCCGAGCAGCGCCATGTGGTCATCTGGCGACGTCGCGGCGCGAAATGGGAGATCGAGAACCTGATCGGCGATGCGAACCTCGAGCTTGAGGCCGTGGGCGTCGCAATTCCGTTTGCTGCCATCTACGCCGACAGCGGCGTGTAGAGCGCGTGGCGTCGGCAATGCACGGTCTCGTCACCAGGCCACTTGGCGCCGAGGCCGACGTGATCGCGCCCGATGGTTGTGAAGTGCGACTTCTGGCGGCCACGCCGCGCGGCAGCATGGCCCATTTCACGCTCGGGCCCGGGCAGACCGCGCACGCCGTCGCCCACCGCACG
>DATAOG010000540.1:0-7999 GCA_036265855.1 Geminicoccaceae bacterium
CTCGCCGGCGCCGTCACCGCGGCGCTGCCGGCCGCGCTGCGGGTCCGCCTCAAGGTCGACGAGGTGGTGGTCACGCTGATGCTCAACTTCGTGATCTTCTACGCGATGACCGCGCTGCTCGACGGCCCGTGGAAGGACCCGCTCAGCGGCTATCCGGATTCGCCCGACATCCGCCCGGAGGCGGAGTTCCCGGTGCTGATCCGGGCGACGCGGCTCCACCTCGGCGTCCTGCTCGCGACCCTCGCCGCACCCGCGATCTGGCTTCTGATCACGCGCACCACGCTCGGGTTCAAGATCCGCGCGGTCGGCGCCAACCCGCGCGCGGCGGCCCATGGCGGGATCCCGGTCGGGCGCACCATGCTGCTGGCGGCGGCGATCTCGGGCGGGCTCGCGGGGCTCGCCGGGGCGGGCGAGGTCGGCGGCCTGCACTACCAGGTCATGGCGAGCCTCTCGCCCAGCTACGGCTATACCGGGATCGTGGTCGCCATGCTGGCGGCGCTCAATCCACTGGGCGTCCTGGCCTCGGCGCTGTTCTTCGCCGCGGTCGCGACCGGGGCGGAGAGCATGGCCCGCCAGACCGGCGTGCCGGTGTTCCTGGGCGACGTGATCCAGGGCACGTCGCTGCTCTGCATGCTGACCGCACTGCTGTTCACCGGCTGGCGGCTGCGCCTGCGCCGCCCGGCGGCGGCCTGAGCGGAGGCCCGTGATCGCCGCGATCCTCGAGCAGGTCCTGCAGGTCGGGTTCTTCGCCGCCGTGATCCGGGTGGCGACGCCGCTGCTGCTGGCCACGCTCGGCGAGATGGTGACCGAGCGCGGCGGCGTTCTCAATCTCGGGATCGAGGGCATCATGCTGCTCGGCGCCATGGTCGGCTTCACCACCGCCTGGTCGACGGGCGAGCTCTGGCTCGGGATCGCCGTGGCCGCGCTGATCGGCGCGCTTTTCGGGCTGCTGATGGGCGGCCTGACCGTGAGTCTCGGGCTCAGCCAGCACGTCTCGGGGCTCGGCGTGACGATGCTGTGCACCGGTCTCAGCTTCTATTTCTACCGGCTGATCTTCGGCCAGCCGCCGCAGCCGCCGCACGTCGCGCCGTTCGCCACCGTGGCGCTGCCGTGGCTCGCCGATCTGCCCTGGCTCGGGCCGGTGCTGTTCGACCAGTTCGCGCTCGTCTACCTCGCGTTTCTGCTGGTGCCGCTCGCGGCTTTCGTGCTCTACCGGACGCCCTGGGGCCTGAGCCTCAGGACGGTCGGCGAGAATCCGCATGCGGCGATCTCCGCGGGCGTCGACGTCGCCTCGACGCGTTATCAGGCGCTGATGATCTCGGGCGCGCTGATGGGCGTCGCCGGCGCCTATCTGTCGCTCGCCCAGTTCAACGCCTTCACCTTCGGCGTCATCTCGGGCCGGGGCTGGGTCTGCATCGCTCTGGTCGTGCTCGGGCAGTGGGATCCCTGGCGGGTCGCGGGCGCAGCACTCCTGTTCGGCGCGCTGGATGCGCTCGGCCTGCGCCTGCAGTCGAGCGGCGGCATCGGCCTGCCCTATCAGGTGTTCCTGATGCTGCCGTTCCTTGCGACCATCATCGCGATGGCCGTCCTGTCGCGCAACGCGCGCGCCCCGGCGGCGCTGCTCACGCCGTTCCGTCGCGAGGAACGGTGACCCTGAACCCCGCGGATCGGGGTGTTTGCCGCTCGAGGGGCGCGGCCGTTGACGTGGATCAATGGTCGGAGCTGCCGGCGGTGGTACCAACGCCAGATACGGACAATGTGAAGCCGGCGAGCTGATCTGAGGAACCGGGAGTTCTCGAGCACGTTATTCGTTTCGCGGCGTGTTGTGCCGGCCATCCGAGCAGGAGGAATCGAGCGGCGTGTTCTTGGACCGGGTGTTGTTTGCCGACCGTGCCGAAGCCGGCCGCGCGCTGGCGCGCCGGCTGGCACGGCTCGCGGCCGAGCAGCCGGTGGTGCTCGCCCTGCCGCGCGGCGGGGTTCCGGTCGGTTTCGAGATCGCAAGGGTGCTCCGGGCGCCGCTCGACCTCGTGCTGGTGCGCAAGATCGGAGCGCCGTTCCAGCCCGAGCTCGCGATCGGCGCCGTGGTCGACGGCGGCCGGGCGCAAGCGGTGATGAACGAGGAGATCCTGCGCGAGTTCGAGATCCCGGAGAGCTACGTCGCGCAGGAGCGCGCCCGGCAGCTCGAAGAGATCGAGCGCCGGCGCAACGTCTATCTGGCCGGCCGGGCGCGCGCGCCGGTCCAGGGGCGGACCGCAATCGTGGTCGACGACGGCATCGCGACCGGGGCGACCATGGAGGCGGCGCTGGCTGCGGTCCGGAGGGCCAAGCCCAAACGGCTCGTGCTCGCGGTGCCGGTGGCGCCCCCGGACACGATCGAGCGCCTGCGGCCGCATGCCGATGAGGTCGTCTGCCTGGCCACGCCCAGGCTGTTCGGCGCGATCGGCGCGTTCTATGCCGAGTTCCGGCAGCTCGATGACCAGCAGGTGATCGAGCTGCTGGAGCAGGCGTGCAGCTCCGAGACCGAGCCCGTGACGGCGCCGGTCTGAGGGTCAGCGCGCCCGAAGGCCGACCTGCGGCTGTTCGCCGGATCGCTCGGGGATCAGGTCGGCGCCCGGCTCCAGTTTCTTCTCCGGCAGCGCCTGGCGGCGGCCCCGGAAGGTCAGGAGCCCCTGCGGCCGGAACACCATCAGCACCATCAGCATCAGGCCGAAGGCGAGCAGCCGGTAGAGCTCGAACTCGCGGAACACTTCCGGCAGAGCCACGATCAGCACAGCACCCAGGATCACGCCTAGCAGGTTGCCGACGCCGCCCAGGATGACCATGGCCAGGATGTTGATCGATTCGGTGAACATGAAGTTCGCGGGGAACACCGAATGCTGCCAGGAGGCGAGCAGGCAGCCGCCGACGCCGGCGAACGAGGCGCCGATCGCGAACGCCTGCAGCTTGGCGGCGAACACGTTGACCCCCATGGCCTGGGCGGCGGTCTCGTCCTCGCGGATCGCCTGCCAGGCCCAGCCGATCCGGGAATCGCGCAGCCGCACCGAGATCAGCACCGCCAGCGCCAGGAACGCCAGGAACAGGAAGTAGTACTCGGCATTGTCGGCCGGCACGAGGCCGGCGACGCTCGGGGGATCGACCCCGATGATGCCGCTCGGGCCGCCGGTGATGTCGATCGGCCGGTCGAGGTTGACGAGCAGCAGGTAGACGATCTCGCCGAAGCCGAGCGTCACCATCGCGAGATAATCGCCACGGACGCGCAGGGTCGGCGCGCCGATGATCACGCCCGAGAGCGCCGTCGCCGCGACCACGATCGGCACCGCGACGAAGAACGGCAGGTGGATGCCAAAATGCGGCGAGGCGAGGAAGGCGTAGAGGTACGACCCGATGCCGAAGAACGCGACGTAGCCGATGTCGAGCAGGCCCGCGAAACCGACCACGATGTTGAGGCCGAGCGCCAGGATCGCGTAGAGGCAGATCCGGGCGATCACGCCCATCACGTAGTCGTTGGGCGCCGCGAGCGGCGCGAGCAGCGCGACGAGCGCGAGACCGAGAAAGGAGATGCGCCGCCTGAGCGGAGACGCCATCCTAGATCCGCCGCCAGTCGGCCAGCGCCTCGCCGAGCAGGCCCTCGGGCCGGAACGTGAGCACCAGGATCAGCACGACAAAGGCGATCACGTCCTTGTACGCCGGGTCCATGAAGGTCACCGCCAGGCTTTCGATCACGCCGAGCAGGATGCCGCCCAGCATGGCGCCCTTGATGTTGCCGATGCCGCCAAGCACCGCCGCGGTGAACGCCTTGAGCCCGGCCGAGAAGCCCATGAAGAAGTCGATCTGGGTATAGTAGAGGCCGATCAGGACGCCGGCGGCGCCGCCGAGCGCCGAGCCGAGGAAGAAGGTGGTCGCGACCACGCGGTTGACGTCGACACCCATGATCGCCGCCATCTCGCGATCCTCGGCGACCGCGCGGATCGCGCGCCCGAGCGCGGTACGCCGGACCAGGACGTGCAGGCCCCACATCATCAGGCCAGCGATGATCGCCACGACCACCAGCAGCACCGAGACGTTGGTCCCGAACAGCTGGACCCGCCAGCTGCGCGGGAACAGAACGTTGGTCATGTAGACCTTCATCCTGGCGCCCTGGCTCAGCATCACGGCGTTCTGCAGGAAGATCGAGGCGCCGACCGCGCTGATCAGGGGACCCAGCCGGGTCGCGCCGCGGGCGTAGAGCGGCCGGTAGGCGAAGCGCTCGAGCGCGGTGCCGAGCAGGCCGCAGCCCAGCATCGCGGGCAGCAGCATCAGCGGCAGCACCCAGGCCGGATTGAGGCCGCCGATTTTGGCCGCGAGCAGCCCGCTCAGCACCCCCCAGCCGATGTAGGCACCGATCATGAAGACTTCGCCGTGGGCGAAGTTGATCATGAACAGCACGCCATAGACCATCGTGTAGCCGATCGCGATCAGGCCGTAGACGGTGCCGAGCGCAAGCCCGAACACCAGCTGCTGGGGCAGAATCGAGAGCATGCTCATGGCGGTCAGATCTCGCCCAGGTAGGCGCGGCGGATGTGGTCGGCGGCGAGCAGCGCCTCGGCCGTGTCGTCGACGACCATCAGGCCGTTCTGCAGGACATAGCCGCGGCTCGCGATGCTGAGCGCGACCACGGCGTTCTGCTCGACCACCAGGATCGTGACGCCCTGGCGGTTGATCGTCTGGATGATGTCGAACACCTGATCGACGAAGGCCGGCGACAGCCCCATCGAGGGCTCGTCCATCAGCAACAGGCGCGGGCGCGCCATCAGCGCGCGGCCGATCGCGAGCATCTGCTGCTCGCCGCCGGACATGGTGCCGGCGACCTGGTCGGCGCGCTCGGCGAGCCGCGGGAACAGCGCGAACACCCGCTCGCGGTCGGCGTCCAGCTCGGCGGGCGGATCGCGGCGGCGGGTATGCGCGCCCATCGCCAGGTTCTCGAGCACGGTCATGCGCCCGAACACGCGCCGCGCCTCCGGCACCAGCGCGATGCCGCGCCGGACGATCGCCTGCGGCGGCAGGCCGTCGATCCGGTCGCCCTCGAAGCTGACGCTGCCCTGCGTCGGCCGGACCACGCCGAGAATGGCCTTCATCGTGGTCGACTTGCCGGACGCGTTGCCGCCGAGCAGGCAGACGATCTCGCCCTGGCGCACGCAGAGGCTGATGCCCTTGAGCGCCGGGATCGGGCCGTAGTAGGTGACCACGTCCTTCAGATCCAGCATCGGCTCAGGCATGGGCGGCGGCCCGCTTGCCGAGGTAGGCTTCGAGCACGGCGGGATGACTCTGGACCTGCTCGAAGCTGCCTTCGGCGATCTTGCTGCCGTGATCGAGGGCGACCACGCGCGTGCAGATGCCGCGCACGAGCGTCATGTCGTGCTCGATCAGCAGGATCGTGATCCCGAGCTCGCGGATGCGCCGGATGTCGGCCATCAGCTCCTGGGTCTCCGACGGGTTCATGCCGGCCGCCGGCTCGTCGAGCAGCATGAGCCGCGGCCGGGTCGCGAGCGCGCGCGCGATCTCGAGCCGGCGCCGATTGGCGTAGGACAGCGACAGCGCCGGCTGGCCGGCGCGCGGGAGCAGGCGGTCGCGGAAGAATCCGAGCAGCTCCAGCGCCTCGGCGCGGACCCGGCGCTGCTCGGCGCGCGCGCCGGGGGTCCCCAGCATGATCGTCGCGAGCCCGCTGCGGGTCCGGCAGTGCGTGCCGACCAGCACGTTCTCGAGCACCGTCATCTGGTTGAAGCAGCGCTGGTTCTGGAAGGTGCGCGCGATCCCGAGCGCGGTGATCCGGTGCGGCGGCAGCCGGGTCAGATCATGCCGGCCGTCGTCGAACAGGAGCCGCCCGCCGGTTGCCGGATGCAGGCCGGTGATGGCGTTGAAGAAGGTGGTCTTGCCCGAGCCGTTGGGCCCGATCAGGCCGAGGATCTCCCCTTCATCAAGCCTGAGATCGATGTCGCTGAAGGCCTGCAGGCCGCCGAACCGCTTCGACAGCCCGCAGGCCTCAAGCAGTGTCACGCTGCCGCCCGCGCCGCGGCGCCGGCTGCGCTATTTGAGGCTGACGGAGCTCACCTGCTCGAACCCCGACCCCTTGACCTGGTAGATGTAGACCTTGGCGCCCTCGACGTCGCCTTTGTCGTCGAAGTTGATCGGGAAGCCCAGGATGCCCGAGTAGTCCTTGGTCGCGCGCACCGCGTCCCGGATCGCGGCCCGGTCCGGCTTGCCGACCTTCTCGATCGCGGCGAGCATCAGGTTGGTCGCCTCGAAGGCCAGCGGGCCGTAGGAGCTGGGCGTTCCGTACTCCTTCTGGAAGGCTTCGATGAACCCGCTCGCGGACGGCACCTTCTTGAGGTCCGGCACCAGGAACGAGACGTAGTTGCCCTCGGCCGCGCCCGCGGAGGCCTCGATATAGTCGACCGGCTCGTACTGGCCATCCGGACCGATCATGTGCACATCGAGCCCGACGTCCGGCAGCTGCTTGGCGATCAGCGCGGCGTCCGGGGCCCAGAGGCTGGCGTAGATCAGGTCGACGTCCTTGGGCACAGTGCCGAGGATCGAGCGGAAGTCCTTGTCGCCCGAGCGGATCACGAAGCGCGAGACTTCGATGCCGAGCTTCTTGCCCGTCTTCTCGACCTCGTCGGCGGCCCCGCGCGGCCCCGTGGTGCCGTCATCGAACACCACGACCTTCTTGGCCTTCAGCTCGTTGACCGCGAACGTGATGCCGGCGGGCCCCTGCAGGTCGTCACGCGCGCACAGCCGGTTGACCGACTTGAGCCCGCGGTCGGTGACCTTCGGGTTGGTGCAGCCCGGGCTGATCATCGGGATATCGGCCTTCTCGAGGATCTCCGAGACCGGGATGCAGGTGACGCTGGTGATGCCCCAGATCGCGCCCATCACGGCCGGGTCGGCGGCGACCTTCTCGGCGGCGGCGACCCCGACCTGCGGGTTGCCCTGATCATCGGCCTCCATGACCTCGACCTTCTTGCCGAGCACACCGCCCTTCTGCTGGTTCCACTGCTCGACCGCGAGCTTGACTGCGTTCGCGACCTCCTGACCCTGCTTGGCGAGCTGACCGGTGAGCGGCGCGCCGGCCGCGATCTTGATGACGTCCTGCGCCTGAACGGCGCCCGCGGACAGGACCCACGCCGCCCCGATCGCGGCGGCGATCAGGCCCCGGGCCATCGATGCTGGTTTTTTCATTGTTCGCCTCTCCAGATCCCACGCGCGCCCAGCATTGCGCCCGCTAAGTCGTTCGGCAAGAACAATCGGCGCCCGCGCTGGCGCCGCCGGGTGCCGCTCACGTATCGGGAAGGCCTCAGTAGGCGCCCTGGCCGCGCAGGACGGCGCGCGGCGTCTTGAGCAGGATGACCCCGGCTCGAAGGAGCGACGTTGGTGGTCCGGATGCCGATGCGGTTCCACCGTTGCGGCTGCCGTAAGCGGATCGTTGCTCCCGACGGCAGCGAGATCGTGCCAAGCTCCGAGCCGCAGCCCGACGGCACCCTGGTCAAGGCGCTGGCGCGGGCATGGCGATGGCAGCGGATGCTGCAGTATGGCGAATATGGGACGCTTGCTGAGCTCGCCGACGCCGAGGGCATCAGGCTGAGCTACGTATGCCGCGTCGTGCGGCTGACGCTCCTCGCTCCCGACATAGTCGAACGGATCCTCGACGGGCGGACGACCGCAGGGCTCGCACGGTTCTTGAAGCCGTTCTCGGTCGAGTGGGGGCGGCAGCGTGAGCAGTTATGCTAGAGGTGGTTTGTGCGCTCCGCTTTCCTAGACGAGGAGGTGTATGTATCCGATCGCCTTGGCGAACCGAAGAAGCAGCTCGCCGCAGTCGAGACAGCCTCTTACGAGCTACGCGGCTTGCTGGTCTCGGCAAGCGCTCGGGCGAGCGTCGCCACGGCTTCTCGATGCCTTGGGTCCGAAATGTTCAGGAAATTACGGGCGAGATCCAGAAGCATCCGGCGACTGGCAGGCGGCACAA
>DATAOG010000541.1:0-2801 GCA_036265855.1 Geminicoccaceae bacterium
GCACGTTGCGCAGCGCAAGGCCGGCAAAGCCGAGGAAGACCGCGAGCGCCGCCAGCAGCGCGGGCGTCAGCCAGACCAGGAGCTTGCGGCCGGGCTGCTGCGGGATCCAGGTCAGTCGCGCGAGGTCCTGGCCGGCCGGCGAGACCAGCGGGATCCAAGCGCCGAAGGCGCGCGCCGAGGGCGCCTCGATCCGGACCTGCTGCAGGCTAAAGTCGGACGCGAGCCGCTCCAGGAAATCGGGGCCCAGGCGCTTGACGAAGACCAGCACGGAGCGCCGCCCGGGCGGCAGCTTCAGGTCCGAGCCCGCCTGGGGCAGCAGCGGACTGACTGCCGCGACCACGACGTCGGCGCCGGCGGTGAGCAGACCGGTGGCGGGTTCCGGCGCCCGGTCCGGGGCGACCGGGGCGGCCCGCGCCGCGGCGATCAGGCGCTCGAGCGCGGTGCCGAGCGTGACGAAGGCATCGGCGTCCGAGCGCGCGCCGTCGATCTGGCCGTAGATCGTCCGATCCGCGCCGTCGAGCACGAAGGAGTACTCGAAGCCGAAGGTGTCATGGATGTAGGCGCCGACATTGCCGTCGGCCCATGCCGGATCGAGGTCCAGCACCAGATGCCGCACGGCGTCGTCCCAGTAGGCGTAGTCCTTGACCGTGAGCGAGGCCTGGCGGCGCACGCCGGCGATCGCCTGCTCGACCAGCTGGTGCTCGTGCTGGCGGGCGAGCTCGTCCTGGCTGGCGCTGGCAAACCAGAGCGCGCCCGCGAGCAGCCCCAGCGCCGCGACCACCAGGGCCGCGATCGGCAGCAGGATGCGAGCATCGGCGTGGTCCGGCTTGGGTTCGGCGTTCGGTCGATCGGCGGCCATCGATCAGGGTTCGTCCAGATCGCGCAATCACGAACGGACTATCCGCGCAATCGGTGTGTCTTCTCTTAAGGGCGGCAGGCGGGTCTGCCCCGACAAAGCCGTTGGTCGGGACCGGCCCGACCGCTAAGCTCGAGCCGGTCCGCGTCGTCGATGTCCGCCGCCCCGGAAACCTGGACGGAGGCCAGCCCCGCCATGCACCTCGCCCGCTTTCCGCGCGTCCGTTTTGCCCATCTGCCAACGCCGCTCGAGCCGATGCCCAACCTGAGCCGGCGGCTCGGCGGGCCGCGTCTGTTCGTCAAGCGGGACGACTGCACGGGGCTGGCGACCGGCGGCAACAAGACCCGAAAACTGGAGTTCCTGCTCGGCGACGCGCTGGCGGAGGGCGCCGACACGCTGATCACGCACGGCGCGGTGCAGTCCAACCACGTGCGTCAGACCGCGGCCGCCGCCGCCAGGTACGGGCTGCGGTGCGAGGCGCTGCTCGAACGCCGGGTCGCGGGTCGCGGACCCGGCTACGAGGCCACCGGCAACGTTATGCTCGACCGGCTGTTCCGGGCGCGGGTCCGCTTCGTCGCCGCCGACACTGACATGGATGCGGCCTGTGCCGAGGCCGCGGACGCGGTGCGGGCGCGGGGCGGGCGGCCGTACGTGATCCCGGGCGGCGGCTCCAGCCCGGTCGGCGCGCTCGGCTACGTCAACGCCGCGCTCGAGCTCCTGCAACAGGCCAATGACCAGGGCCTTCGGATCGATCTCGTGGTAGTCGGCACCGGCAGCACCGGGACCCAGGCGGGGCTGGTCGCCGGGCTCGAGGGCGCCAACGCCAGGATCGACGTGCTCGGCATCTGCGTCCGCCGGCCGGCGGCGATGCAGATCGAGGCCGTGCTGCGGACCGCCAACGCGACCGCGGCGCACGTCGGGCTTCGGGGCCCGATCGATCGGGCGCGCGTTCGCGCGAACGGCGACTATGTCGGCCAGGGCTACGGCGTGCCCACGGCCGGCACGCTGGAAGCGATCCGGCTGGCGGCCGAGACCGAGGGCCTGCTGCTCGATCCGGTCTACACCGGCAAGGCCATGGCCGGCCTGATCGATCTCTGCCGGAACCGCGTTTTCGGCACCGACCAGAACATCGTGTTCCTGCACACCGGCGGCGGCGCGGCGCTGTTCGCGTACGAAGCTGACCTCGCGGCCGCGGAGTAGCCAAGACACGGGGTGGAGGGCCGGGCACGGGGCCCGACCCTCGATCGAAAGTCAGCGAACCACGATCGTGATCGCGCGACTCTTGGACTCAAATGCAGGTTCGCATGAAAATCGGGTCGAGAATGTCACGCCGTCTGGGCAAACCGTGTGAACCTGTTCACAGCTTCGACGCGATGGGTCGCAGCTTGAAAATCCGGCGCGGAGGCTGAGATCAAGTTCTGATGGAACAGCTCAGCACCGGGAGACGCTCGCCATGGCTCACTACCTCGTTCGTGCAGTCCCGCGGTCCGAGCGGCTGGCGGAGCTCGCGGGTCAGCTCGACGGCGGCGCCTTCCTCGGGCTGCAGCCGTTCGGCCGCGCGCTGACCCGCGGTCTGCGGGACGCCAGGGTCGAGGAGACCGGCTCGGCGGTGTGGGAGGAGGAGGACTACTGCTCGCCGCCGCTCGCGGAGGAGCGCGCGGCCGTGCTCGACAGCTACTTCGACGGCATCACGGTCGAACGGGTCGCCAAGGGCGGGGGCTGGTCTCGGATCCAGAGCCTGCCGCGGTTGTTTCCGGAGCCCACCGACGACGGTCGTTAGCCGGCCTTCAACAAGATCGGCGTTAGAGGTGCCTCACCGGCAGCCCCAGTCGCCCGAGCTCGGTCGGGCCGCGCGCAACCTGCCGGGGAGATGGAAATGACTGCGCAACCGATCTTCGCCACCCACGAGGTGCTGAACCAGCCGCCGCCGCTCGAGGACATCAAC
>DATAOG010000542.1:0-3358 GCA_036265855.1 Geminicoccaceae bacterium
CACATCTCTCCCCATGCTGCCCGGTTTCAGGTGGCACGGGTCGCCAAGGCGCGCGGCCTGCCCGAGGACGCGGTGCGTGCGCTGGTCAACGAGCAGATTGAGCATCGGACGTTCGGTCTGCTAGGTGAGCCGCGCGTGAACGTGCTGCTCCTCAATCTCGCGCTTGACCGGCTCTCGGGACCCGAAGGCCGATGATGACGGGAGCGGAGGCGGACCCAGATGGCTGAAGAGGAGGGCCGGCCCCTCCCCGAGGCGCTGCTCGAGGAGGCCAGGAAGGAGGGCCGGGGCCGGCTCAAGATTTTCCTCGGCCCCTACCCCGGGGTCGGCAAGACCTATTCCATGCTGCAGGCGGCCCAGGAGCGCCGGCGCGAGGCGGTCGAGGTCGTGGTCGGCGTGGTCGAGACCCACGGGCGCGCCGAGACCGAGGCGCTCTTGCGCGGCCTCGAGATCGTGCCGCGGCGCAAGCTCAGCTATCGCGGCCGGGTGTTCGGCGAGATGGATCTGGATGCGCTGCTCTGGCGCCGGCCGAAGCTCGCGCTGGTCGACGAGCTCGCGCACACCAACATCCCCGGCAGCCGCCACACCAAGCGCTGGCAGGATGTCGAGGAGCTGCTGTCCGCCGGCATCGACGTCTACACCACGCTCAACATCCAGCACCTGGAAAGCCTGAACGACGTGGTCGCGCGGATCTCGGGCGTCCGGGTGCGCGAGACGCTGCCCGACAAGGTCCTGGAGATGGCCGACGAGATCGAGCTGGTCGACCTGCCGCCGGACGACCTGATCCAGCGCCTGCGCGAGGGCAAGGTCTACATCCGCGACCAGGTCGGGCGCGCGATCCACAACTTCTTCAGCAAGGGCAATCTCACGGCCTTCCGCGAGCTCGCGATGCGCGCCGCCGCGGCCCGGGTCGATGCCCAGATGGTCGACTACATGCGCGCGCACGCGATCGCGGGGCCCTGGCCGACCCAGGACCGGCTGCTGGTCTGCATCAACGAATCACCGGTCGCCAAGAAGCTCGTGCGCACCGCCAAGCGCATGGCGGACCGGGCGCACATGCCGTGGCTCGCGGTCAGCGTCCACACGCCGAGACACGACAGCCTGCCCGACGACGCCAAGGACCGGATCGCGGAAGCGCTCCGGCTGGCCGAGGACCTGGGCGGCGAGACCGCCACGCTGCACGCCGAGTCCGATGTCGCCGGCGAGCTTCTGAGGTTTGCCCGGTTACGGAACGTGAGCCGGATCCTGCTCGGCCGGGCGCGACGCCGGCGCTGGTCGGCCTGGCTGCGCGAGCGGGTCACCAGGCGCCTGCTCGATCAGGCCGGCCAGTTCGAGATCACGATCGTGACGCCCGAGGAGGAGGCCGCACCTGGCCACCTGATCGAGGCGGGCGCGCCCCCGTTCCGGCCCGAGCTGCACGCGTTCGGCTGGGCGACGCTTGCGGTCGCCGCCGCGACCGCGATCTCTCATGGGGCCCATCACGTTCTGCCGCTGGCCAATCTGCCCCTGATCTTCCTGATGGCGGTGCTGCTGGTCGCGATCCGCTTCGGGCTCTCGGCGTCGGTCTATGCCAGCCTCTTGAGCTTGGCGGCCTACAACTACTTCTTCACGCAGCCCTACCACAATTTCCTGGTCACGCATCGCGAAGACGTGCTGACCATCGTCTTCTTCCTCGTGGTCGCCGTCATCGTCGGCAACCTGGCGGCGCGGCTCAAGGCGCAGGTCGAAGCCATGCGCATGACCGCCAAGCGGACCGCCAATCTCTACGACTTCAGCCGGAAGATCGCCGGCGCGGCGGCGCTCGATGATGTGCTCTGGGCCGCGGTCCACCACGTCGCCTCGACGCTGCAGTGCCACTCGCTCGTGCTCCTGCCGCGCGCAGGCCGGCTCGAGATCGCCGCCGGCTATCCGCCCGAGGACCAGATCTCGACGACCGCCTGGGGTGCCGCCCAGTGGGCGTGGGAGCACGGCCAGCTGGCGGGCTGGAGCTCGGATACTCTACCGGCCTCGGAATGGCTGTTCCTGCCGCTCAAGACCGGACGCGGCCGGCTCGGCGTGCTCGGCATCTCGTTCGAGGTCCCCAAGCGACAGCTGACCGAGGAGCAGCGGCGCCTGCTGGAGGCCCTGCTCGACCAGGTCGCGGTCGCGATCGAGCGCACCACCCTCGCGAGCGCGATCGAGGACGCCCGGCTGCTGACCGAGACCGAGCGGCTGCGCGCGGCGCTGCTGTCGTCGGTGTCCCACGATCTGCGCACGCCGCTGGTCTCGATCATCGGTTCGGCCACCAGCCTCGCCGGCTGCAACGGCGCGCTCTCCAGCGCCGATCGCAGCCAGCTGGTCCAGACGATCCTCGAGGAGAGCGAGCGCCTGAACCGCTACGTCCAGAACCTGCTGGACATGACCCGGCTCGGCTATGGCGCCTTGCAACCGAATCGCGACTGGACCGATCTGCGCGAGATCGTGGGCCGGGTCGTGCAGCGGATGAAGCGGCCGGCCGGGCTCGAGATCGAGGTCGCGATCCCGGATAGCTTGCCGCTGCTGTACGTGGATCCGGTGCTGATCGAGCAGGTCCTGGTCAACATCCTGGACAATGCCGCCAAGCACTCGCCGGCCGGCGGCCGGATTGGGATCGACGCCGCCCGCGACGGCGAGGAGCTGGTCGTCCGGGTCAGCGACCAGGGGCCGGGCATCCCCGACACGGCGCGCGAGAGCGTGTTCGACATGTTCTATCGCGTGCGCGCCGGCGACCAGCAGACCGCGGGCACCGGTCTCGGGCTCTCGATCTGCCGCGGCCTGATCGCCGCGCATGGCGGCCGGATCGAGGCCCTGCCCGGACCGGGCGGTCGAGGCACGACGATCGCGTTCCGGCTGCCGCTGCGATCGGTTCCGGACGTGGTCGAAGATACCGATGAGGGCGAGCCGGTTGCCGGCGGCGGGGTGGCTGCGCCATGAGCACCACCGGTCTCGCTCGGATTCTGGTGGTCGACGACGAGCCGCAGATCCGCAAGTTCCTGAGGATCAGCCTGGGCGCCTACGGCTACGAGGTGATCGAGGCGGCGCGCGGCGAGGAAGGGGTCGGCAGATGCGCGACCGAAAGCCCCGATCTCGTGATCCTCGATCTCGGCCTGCCGGACCTCGACGGCCGGGCCGTGATCGCGCGCATCCGGGAATGGTCGACGATCCCGATCATCGTGCTGTCGGTGCGCGCAGCCGAGGCGGAGAAGGTCGCGGCCCTCGATGCCGGCGCCGAGGACTACGTCACCAAGCCGTTCGGCATCCATGAGCTGCTCGCCAGGGTGCGGGCCGTGCTTCGAAGCCGCAAGCACAAGGGCGAGCCGCCGCCGCCGGTCGTCACGATCGG
>DATAOG010000543.1:0-3281 GCA_036265855.1 Geminicoccaceae bacterium
TGCAGAGCGGCGCCGAGGTCATCCAACTGTACGGGATCGACGCGCCGGAGCTCGGCCAGATCTGCCGGCGGGACGGCAAGCCCTGGACCTGCGGCCTGGATGCCGCGCTCGCGCTGCAGAAGCTCGTCAGCCTGAGCGGCAGTCCGGTGGTCTGCAAGGAGTGGCGGGATCTGCCGCAGACCAAGGGCCCGGACGGCGAGCTTATCCGGGTCTGCCTGGTCGGGGCCGACCAGGATCTCGCCCAGGCCATGCTCCGCAATGGTTATGTGATGGCGCTGCCGGGGAGCTTCCCCTACTACGGTCAGCTCGAGCGCCAGGCGCGGCAGGCCGGCCTCGGGATCTGGGGCAGCGATTTCCAGCCGCCCTGGGAATGGCGGCAGGCGAAGCATATGCAGCTCGGCGCGACCGAGCGGCCTGGCAGCGACTGCAACCTCAAGGCCCGGGTGAGCGCGGCGGGCGATCGGATCTACGTCGTGCCGACCGATGCCGACTATGAGCATCCGGCCGCCGGCGCGGCCGACCGCCAGCGGTTCTGCAGCGACGAGGCCGCCCGCGCCGCCGGCTGGCGCCGCCCCGGCGAGAGCGCCGGCAGCACGGTCCGCTAGCGCGCGGCGCCGCGGGGCCCGGTCCCGGCCGGCAGCGCGTCCGGCCCCGCTTCCCCGCTAGGACTGCCGAAATGCTTGGACAGCGCCAGGCCCTGGCGTTGGTAGGAGGAGCCGATGCCGGCGCCGTAGAGGCGGTCCGGGCGGGCGACCAGGCGCTCGTAGATCAGCCGCCCGACCCGCTGGCCGTCCTCGAGCACGAACGGCACCTCGTGCGAGCGGACCTCGAGCACCGCGCGCGTGCCGCGGTCGTCGGCCGGGCTCTCGCCCTCGGCCGTGCCCCCGGCGTCGGGATGGCCGAAGCCCGGGTCGAAGAAGCCCGCATAGTGCACCCGGAACTCGCCCATCGCAGTATCATAGGCGAGCATCTCGGCGGCGTGATCGGCGGGCACCCGGACCGCCTCCCGGGAGGCCAGGATGTAGAACTCGCCCGGGTCCAGCACCAGCAGGCGATCGCGCGAGGCCCTGACCAGATGCCAGAAATCGTCCGGCTGGTAATGGCGCAGCCGGCGCAGGTCGATCAGCCCGGCGTGGCGGCGCGCGCGATAGCCGATCACTTCGCCGGCACCGCGGCCGGCGAGGTCGACCGTGATCGGCACGCCCTTCCTGATCTCGTCGGCCTCGAGACCCGAAGCCAGCAGCCGGTCGCGCTCGTTCAGCCGACGCATCGCGTCGTCGCTCGGCAACGGCGTGCCGCGCTTGATCCGGATCTGGTTGAGCCGGTCGCCCTGCCTGACCAGGATGCTGAAGGTCCGGGGCGAGATCTCGGCATACAACGGCCCATGATAGTTGGCCCGCACCCGGTCGAACTCGCCGCCGTGATCGGTGATCAGGCGGACGAACACGTCGATGCGCCCGATCGAGCTCTTGGGATTGGCGATCGCCGAGGTCCGTCTGCGGAGCGCAAGACGCTCCATCAGCTCGACGATGTAGACGCAGCCCTTCTCGAGCACGGCGCCCGCGTCGGAGAGCTCGAATCGGTGCATTGCGAACGCGTCGATCTTGTCCCGGACGCTCGCGGCCTCGCCCGGCAGGAAGCTCGCGCGCACCCGCCAGGCGGTGGCGCCCAGCCGCAGATCCAGGCTCGCCGGCTGCAGCTGCTCGGGCTCGATCGGAACGAGCGACTGGATCTCCCGCCTGTGCTCGATCAGCGCCTTCAGGTGCTGCGCCGGCAGGAGCCCGGTCGGATGCAGGCTACCGGGCAGGTCGTCGTCATCGGTGAACAGATTGGGCTCGGTGCGGGCCATCTCGGGCATTGCCTTCATGCGCGGCTGTCGCGCGAGCCTACCGCAGCCGCCCGCCGCCAAAAAATCGATTTCGATGCACAGGCCGTCCTCGATTGGTTCACTTTAGATCGCCGCGAATCGTGCGCGCTTCGAAGTCGTTACCGACCTTATCCACAGGCATTGGAAATTCTCGGCGGAACATCTCGAAGTGAGGCTGGGCTTCGCGACGGCAAACCGTTACGACAATGAGCTGGTCTAGCCGCGAGCCGGGCGGCCGCGCAGCCGCTCGCCCGAGCCTGGCAACGCGATCGCAACGGGGCACCAACCATGGCATTGAAACCGCATCTGATCGGCGGGCAGTGGGTCGAGAGCAGCGAGGCGGCGGAGGACATCAACCCGTCCGACCTGAAGGACGTGGTCGGCACTTTCGCGCGGGCGGACCGGGCGACCGTGGATCAGGCGATCGCAGCCGCGAAGGCGGCCTTTCCGGCCTGGGCGCGGAGCACGCCGCAGCAGCGCTTCGACCTGCTCGATGCGACCGGCGATGAGATCCTGAGGCGCAGGCAGGAACTCGGGGAGCTCTTGTCGCGGGAGGAGGGCAAGCCGCTCGCCGACGGCATCGGCGAGGCCGGGCGCGCGGGCCAGATCTTCAAGTTCTTCGCGGGCGAGGCGCTGCGCCTTGCCGGCGAGCGGGTGCCCTCGGTGCGGTCCGGGGTCGAAGTCGACATAACCCGCGAGCCGCTGGGCGTCGTCGGCCTGATCACGCCCTGGAACTTCCCGCTCGCCATCCCGGCCTGGAAGATCGCGCCGGCGCTCGCCTACGGCAACGCGGTGGTGCTCAAGCCCGCCGACCTGGTGCCGGGCTCGGCCTGGGCGATCGCCGAGATCCTGAACAAGCACGGCCTGCCCGCGGGCGTGTTCAACCTGGTCATGGGCCGCGGCTCGGTGGTCGGCGAGGCGATCCTCGACTCGCCCGACGTGGCTGCGGTGAGCTTCACCGGCTCGGTCGACACCGGCAGGCACATCGCCAAGAGGTGCGCCGCGCGGCTTGCCAGATTCCAGCTCGAGATGGGCAGCAAGAACCCGCTCGTGGTGCTGGATGACGCCGATCTCGACGTCGCGGTGAGCTGCGCGATCAACGGCGCCTTCTTCCAGACCGGGCAGCGCTGCACCGCGTCCTCGCGCCTGATTGTCACTGAGAAGATCCACGACCGGTTCGTCGACGCGATGGTCGAGGCCATGAAGAAGCTCAAGGTCGATCACGCGCTCAAGCCCGGAACCCAGGTCGGCCCCGTGGTCGACCAGAAGCAGCTCGATCAGGACCTGAGCTATCTCGAGATCGGCCGCCAGGAAGGGGGCCGGCTGGCGTTCGGCGGCGAGCGCCTCGAGCGCGAGACGGAAGGCTATTATCTGCAACCGGCGCTGATCACCGACACGACCAACCAGATGCGGA
>DATAOG010000544.1:0-3166 GCA_036265855.1 Geminicoccaceae bacterium
CCTTCATCCACCATTCCATGGGGTATTCGCGTGAGAGTCCGTTGTGGGTCAATGCCGGCCGCCCCGTATATGGCCGCAGCTGGGGTGGGGCTAGTACGATCGGCCAGATTTTGACCACTGCATCGATAGCTGGGCCTTCTGGGCAAGGCTTGGTTCAGGTGGTGAGAGCGACCGTGGGAGTTGGTTTGCGGTCGGCCAGCGCGGTCATGGATTCCCAGGGTCGCATTTACCTTCGTGGATGGCTCGACGATTGGCGATCAACCGGGCGGCCGCGCCGGCAGGCGATCAGGCCGCAGGGACCACCTCGGCGAGCGTGGTCGCGGGCGGCGTGTTGCGCGAGCGGCCGGCGCGCACGACGCCGTCGATGATGACCATGCTGATGCCGGGCAGATCGCCCATCCGGACGCTGTCGAGCAGCGTCTGGCCGGCAGTGTGCTGGGCCCGGTCCATCAGCACGAAGTCGGCCGCCCGCCCGGGCTCGATCAGGCCGCAGTCGAGTGCCCGCATCCGCGCGGTGTTGCCGGTCGCGAAGCAGAACGCGGTCTCGGCCGGGATCTCGCCGAGACTGCTCAGCATCGCGATCGTCCGCAGGATGCCGAGCGGCTGCACGCCGGAGCCGGCCGGCGAATCGGTGCCGAGGATGATCCGCTCCGGCTGGCCGAGCTCGATCGCGGTGCGCATCGCGTAGAGCGCCGCCAGCGGATTGCCGTTGTGCACGATCTCGAGCGCGCGCGTGCAGCGCTCGCACAGGCACCGGATCTGGGTCAGCGGCAGCGCCGTGTGGCCGCCGTTGATGTGGCCGATCACGTCGGCATCGGCCTCGAGCACGACGTCGGCGTCGATCAGGCCCGAGCCCGGGATCGACGGCCCGCCGGTGTGGATCGTGCTCTGGATGCCGTACTTGCGCGCCCAGGCGACCATGCGCTTGGCCTCCTCGCCCTGCTTGACGCCGCCGAGCCCGACCTCGCCGAGCAGCCTGACGCCGGCCTCGGCGAGCTCGCGAAAGTCGCTCTCGACCATGCCCTGCTCGAGCACCGGCGCGCCCGCGTGCAGCTTGACCCCGCCCGGGCGAAAGTTGGCAAAAGCGCGCTGGGCGGTGATCGCGAGCGCCTTGACCCCGACCACGTCGCGCGGCCGGCCCGGCAGATGCACCTCGCCCGCCGAGACCATCGTCGTCACGCCGCCGTGCAGGCAGCTGTCGATCCAGTTCAGCTGGCTCTGGCGCGGCGTCCAGTCGCCGAACACCGGATGGACATGGCTGTCGATCAGGCCCGGCGCCAGCGTCGTGCCTTTGGCATCGACGACGACGTCCGCGTCGCCGGCATCGACGTCCCTGGCGCGGCCGACCGCGCTGATCCGGCCGTCGACCGCGACCACGGTATCGGCATCAAGGAGCGGCCGCTCGAGCGCGCCCGAGAGCACCGTGCCGACGTTCCTGACCACGAGCTTGCCCGTGACCCTGCCATCCAACCCCAGCTTCGCCATCGCCCCCCTCCCGCTCGGGCGTCTGATCGAGGACTCGCGACCATCTGCCCGCCAGCGCCGTACCAGCCGCCCGGCATGTCGACTCGGCAGGCCGAGCCCGAGCCGATCCGGTCGGCCGAACGCGAAGGTCGGTCGTGGCTCGGGCGCCGTCAGACCGACGCGCTGCCGATCGCCGTCAACCCTCGATCAACCCTCCGTCCTTATGGTCTTTCGCTGGTTTCATGTGACCCTTGGGAAGCCGTGCGCCCGCCGTAAACCGGGCGACGGGGATTCCCAGGATCGCATGGACCAGGCGAAGCGAGAATGAAGAGACTGAAGTTGCGATTCGGTTAACGTCGCCGCCACGATCTCCCACCGCTCAACGCAGGCCGTCCTTGCCCTCGATCTGATGCTTGGTGAGGCCGCCGATCCGCGCGCGCGGCCGGCCGGCGTCGGTGACCACGATCGCGACCACGATCTCGCCGGCGCGCGGCGCATCCGGCACCCGCACCTCCATGGCATCGAAGTGGCTGCGCACGTAGGCGGCGTCCTTGTGGCCGAGCGGCACGTCGATCGCCGTGCCGACGCCGCCCGCCTTCTTCGAGGACGGCACCAGCGCCGCGCCCTTCTCGACCGCCGCCCGCAGCGGTTTGCCGAGTCTCGGATGCAGGATCGCCGCGGCATGCTCGAGCTCGCCCGCCTCGCCGACGATCGCGGCCTTGCCGTAGCTCTCGATCGCCGAGGGCTCGACGCCGAGCGCCGCGACCGCCATCTGGCCGAGCATGCCGCCCAGCTCCTCGCCGATCGCGGTCAGCGGCTCGAGATCCTGCGCGTCCCGCCCGGCGAACGGGTTCTCGATCACCGCGATCGCCGCGGCCTTGCGGGTCGGCGCCGTCAGATCCTCGCCCATCTCGCGCCGGGTGGTCTCGACCACGGTCAGATATTTGCGCACGATCGCCTGCATCGTCCCCGTCCGCCTGCGCTTTGCGCCCCGAATATGAAGCAGCCCGGCCGACAAGGAAAGCCCGGCCGGTTGGCCCGGAGCCGCGCCGGCCCTAGAGTCCCGGCGCTTCGATCTCGACCTGGAGCGGCGCCGATGCCATGACGCCCGGCTTCGTGTTCGAGCGCGCACCGTTCGCCTCGGCGCACGCCTCGACGCTCGCGCTGACCCCGGCGGGGCTGGTCGCCGCCTGGTTCGCAGGGCCGCACGAGGGCCACCCCGAGGTCGCGATCTGGCTCGCGCGCGAAGCGGATGGCCGCTGGCTGGAGCCGGCGCCGGTCGCGATCGGGATCGACCGCACGGGGCGGCGTCTGCCCTGCTGGAACCCGGTGCTCTGGCAGGCGCGGGCAGGGGGGCCGCTCCTGCTGTTCTACAAGGTCGGGCCGAGCCCGCGCGCCTGGTGGGGCATGCTGACCCGCTCGGGCGACCATGGCCGGACTTGGTCGCCACCCGAGCGGCTGCCCGATCGCATCCTCGGGCCGGTCAAGAACAAGCCGGTCGAGCTTCCGGACGGGACGCTCCTCTGCCCTTCGAGCACCGAGCACCGCGGCTGGCGCTGCCACCTCGAGCGCACCCCCGATCTCGGCCGGACCTGGGAGCGCCTGCCGGCGCTCAGAGCACCCTGGCGCTTCGGCGCGATCCAGCCAAGCCTCCTCGCCTGGCCGGACGGCCGCCTGCAGCTGCTCTGCCGGAGCCGCCACG
>DATAOG010000545.1:0-3547 GCA_036265855.1 Geminicoccaceae bacterium
GCGGGCAGAGACGGAGCGGGCGGTCTTGACCCGCAGCGCACGAAAGACCGGGTCCCGCGCGCGCTCCACACGCGAGCTCGCTGCGCACGGTGTCGATGTCGGGCGGCAGGCCGTCCTTGCTGTCGGCGATTGACGCTGCCCGAATGGCAGGCGTCGAGCAGCACCAGCACCTTGCCGACCTCGCCCGGCCGGGCCAGCGACTGCTTGAGGTCGTCCATCGGGACGCCGGCATCGGCAATGGCCTATGCGTTAACGAGCTCGACATCGTAGGGCAGCAGAAAATACCGCCCGTCGGCGGTGGCGCCGTGGCCGGAGAACCCGATCACCAAGACGTCGCCCTGCTGCTCCTGCATGCGGTCGCGAATGCCGGCAGCACCTCGCGCCGGCTCGCCTGGTCTGTCGCGGTGGGATCGACCGCGATCGGGTTGTGGCGATGATGGTTCGGTTGGCAGCGGGTCAGGAGCTAGCCCAAGTCGTCCTTCGCGAGCCGCCAGACGCTGCTCCAGCTGCCCGCCGCTGCTGGTGTTGTGGCAAGCCCCTCAATGCGCTTCAGCATCGTCCGCGTCGGTCCGTCCCCAGGCAAGATCCCGAGACAATCGGAAAAGCGGCGGCGCGCGAGCGGCCAGTCGCCGTGCCGGTATGAGCTCAAAGCAAGCTCGTATCGAGCGTGCAGTTCCCTTTGCTCGGCCGAAACCTCGCCGGCTCGCCCGACGATCTCGAAAATGGCCTGCGGAGCGTCGATGCCCGGCAGAGCTATGGTGTCGATTTCGCGCACTTCGAAGCGCGCGCGGATGGCCTCCGCGGTCCTGCCGCAGACGAGGTTCGAGGTCCGATACAGCCTGTTCGCGCCTTCGATCCGCGCGGCGAGGTTGGCCGCGTCGCCGATCACCGTGTAGTTGCGGCGTTCCTCCGCGCCAATGCTGCCGGTAATGCTCTGCCCACTCGCGATACCGATCCGGATGCGGGGGTCATAGGCCCCTGCGCCAGCGTTGAAGATCTCGCGACTGGCGGCGGCGATCACCGGTATCTTGCCGAGACAGAGCAGGGCGGCATCGGCGGCTCGCAGGGCCACCTCGTCCTGCGGCACGAAGGGTGGGCACCAATAGGCCATGACCGCGTCGCCGATGTACTTGTCGATGATCCCGTCGGTCGCTGCGATCTCTCGGGCGAGCAAAGAGAAGTGGGCGTTCAGGAACCGCACCAGCTGCTCGGCTTCGACCCGCTCGCTCAGGGCCGTGAAACCTGCAAGGTCGCAGAACATGACAGCGACTTCGCGCCGCTCGCCGCGCTCCACGAGCAAGTCGGTGGATTGGATCAGCTGCTCGGCGATGCGTCGATCGACATATCTGCCGAACGTCTCCCGAATCCGATCCCGCATGCGCAGGCCCTCGGTCATCCGATTGAACGAGGCTGCCAGGCGGCCGATCTCGTCGCGGGACCCGATTTGAATACTGGTGTCGAGATTGCCGCCTTCGACCGCTTCCGCCCCGAGAACGAGGTACTTGATCGATCGGATCACGCGCATCGCGGCCAGCGCGGCGACACCGAGCCCGAGAATCGAGGCCAGCACGAACACGACCATCGTCGCGATCCGTGCCCGCGCCTGGGCGTCCTGCGCCTCCTTCGATACCGCTTTCAATGTGGTGAACATGCCGGCCCGCATGGTCTCCAGCCGCTTGCCCAGCTCTTGGCGCAGGCCGTCGATGGTCACCAGGCGCTGGCGCGCCTCTGGCAACGAGCGCTCGCTCACCGCGGCAAGGCAGGCATCGGTCTGCTGCTCATAGACCTCGATCAGCTGCATGAGCCCGGTGAGCGCCTCGGTCAGCTTCTGCAAATCGGCGGCGACGATCCCGGACGACGTGCTGTCCCGCTCGAGGCCCAGCAGTCTTTCCGCATCGGCGATCTCCCGGTGAAATTCGGTCCGCGCCTTAAGAAACGCCTGCACATGCTCGCCGATCACGTCGTCGGACGCGGCCGGGTCTTCCGCGAGCAGCAGCGATCGGCGCAGCTCGAGGGCCTGCTCCAGCGACCGGATGTGGCTGCGCGCGAGCGCGCCATAAGCCGGAATTGCGAACTCGACGACCGATCCGATTTGACGCACGGTTTCCGCCGAGTTCCGCAGCGATATGAACGCGCTCAGCGATAGCAGCAGAATGAGTCCGGCCGTGAGGCCGACGAACTTGGCGCCGAGCGAAAAGCCTGCACCTACGGGCACGCTGCTTTCGGAGCTGAGCGCTGCGTCATGCATGGGCTGATGCCGGTTGTTCGTAGTGGCTAATAAGCCAGGCTGTGGATCCGAAACGCCAGCTTGAATTAGGCGCCAGCCCAGTTGGCCCGCAATGACGATCCGGTTGCAGCCCCGGAAGTATGACGCAGTGGCAATACCAGCTCCGGTCGTGGGCCAGGAGCTGAACTCTTCCCGGCATCTCGGAAGTTCGCGTCCATCGGGTACCTTCGGTTAGATCTCGCCCACTAGCTCGCCATCAGATCGATCAGTCTTGTGACGTCGCCCACGGTCTCGAGCTCGTCGACCAGCGCGATCAGGCGCTCCCCGGCGGCGGGCGGCAGGGGCCTGGCGCCGGCCAGCCAGTTGCGGCGGAACTTGGCGAGCTGCGCGTCCCGGGTCATCGGCCGGGCCGGGCTGCCGTAGACCTCGGCGATCCGGATCTCGTGCCCGGTGCCATCCCGCAGGCGCACCGTGACCTCGACCGGGCCGAGCGCGTTCGGGTCGGGATTGCGATCGGCCTCGAGCGCGATCCTGGCGGCAAGTCCCAGGCGGGCGGGATCGGCGAGCGCCGCCGGCTCGAAGTCGTCGAGGCCGACCGTGCCGCGCTGCAGCGCGCAGGCGATCGCATAAGCCGCGCAGAGCCGGGCCTGGTTCGGGGTCATGCCGGCGCGCGCGGGCCGCCCGACCAGGCGGTGCGTCAAGGGCGGCACCAGGCAGCGGATCTGCGCCACATCCGCAGCCTCGAAGGCGCGCGACCGGCGCAGCGAGAGCACGCCCTCGAGCACGCCGTGCGTCGCGCGGCCGGTCGGGAACGGCTTTAGGGCCACCTCGGTGACCCGCCAGACCTTGCCCATACCTTGGAGCACCGGCTCGAGATCGTGCTCGCCCTCGAACAGCTGGAAATAACCGAACGGCCCCTCCAGCAGTTGCCTCGGGCCGAGGAGGCCATGCGCCGCCAGATCGCAGGCGACCACCGCGTTGCGGGCGTTGAAGCCGATCTGGAGGGCCAGCAGCGCCGAGCCCTCGGCATGCGCCTGCATCGTGCCGCAGAGCTGGCCCAGGACCGCGGCGAACGCGTTGGTGAGCGTCGCCGCATCGAAGCCCATCAGCCTGCCGACCGCGGCAGCCGCGGCGAAGGCGCCGGCGGTCGCCGGCCGGAAGAACCGGAGCGGCGCGCCCGAGGCGACCCCGAGGCCGGCGGCGACGTCGACGCCCACGACGATCGCGGCGAGAAAATCCCGGCCCGAGACGCCGCCCGCCCGCTCGGCGTGCGCGCAGGCGGCCGCGAGCAGCACCGCCATCGGGTGGACGACCGCCCGC
>DATAOG010000546.1:0-8871 GCA_036265855.1 Geminicoccaceae bacterium
CGATCTTGCGGCGCTGGGCCTGGTCGAGGATGCCGAGGCGGCGCTCGCCCGGGTCGGCTACACGGCGACCCTCGGCGAGGCGCTCGCGAGCGTCGACTACGTCCAGGAGAGCACGCCCGAGCGGGTCGAGCTCAAGCGGGCGGTCTACGCCGAGCTCGACCGCCTGGCCGCGCCGGATGCGATCCTCGCCAGCTCGACCTCGGGCATCCCCGCCTCGAGCTTCACCGAGCAGCTCGCCGGGCGGCAGCGCTGCCTGGTCGCGCATCCGATCAACCCGCCGTTCGTCACGCCCTTGGTCGAGCTCTGCCCGGCGCCCTGGACCGAGCCTTCGGTGGTCGATCGCACGCATGCGCTGATGCTCTCGGTCGGCCAGGCGCCGATCCGGCTCAGGCGCGAGGTCCAGGGCTTCGTCGCCAACCGGATGCAGGCGGCGCTGATCGGCGCCGCGCTGCGCATGCTCAAGGACGACGTCGCCTCGGCGGAGGACATCGACATCGCGATCCGCGACGGCATCGGGCTGCGCTGGTCGTTCATGGGCCCGTTCGAGACCATCGATCTGAACGCGCCGGGCGGCATTGCCGACTATCTGCGGCGCTACGGACCGCTCTACCAGGCGATCGAGCAAGAGCACACGCCCCTCGACTGGAGCGATCCGGCGCTGGTCGGCAAGGTCGAGCGCGAGCGGCGCGAACGGCTCCCGGCGCGGCGCCTGGGCGAGCGCAGCGTCTGGCGCGACCGTCGCCTCATGGCGCTCGCCGCGCACCGGCAGGCGGCCGCAAAGGAGATCGGGTCCTAGGCCGGCGGCCGCGCCAGCGCCAGGAACGGACGGACGGGCTGTGGCCGCGTGAGGGCCCGCGGGGCTGGGCTGTCACGCAATTGACAAAGACTGGGCAGACGCCTAGTTCGTGTGCAGCGCACAACGGGTACGCGCCGGAGCTGTGGAGTCGGGGGGCCGAGTGGCGGGTTGCCGAGGAGCTGGCGAGCGATGAAGGTCCTCGTCGCGGTCAAGCGCGTGGTCGACTACAACGTCAAGATCCGGGTCAAGACCGATGGCTCGGGGGTCGAGACCGCGAACGTCAAGATGTCGATGAACCCGTTCGACGAGATCGCCAACGAGGAGGCGATCCGGTTGCGCGAGGCCGGCACGGCGACCGAGGTGGTCGCGGTCTCGCTCGGCGAGGCCAAGTGTCAGGAGACGTTGCGCACCGCGCTCGCGATGGGCGCCGACCGCGCGATCCATGTCCAGACCGACGCCGAGCTGCAGCCGCTCGCGGTCGCCAAGCTGTTGAAGGCGGTCGCCCTGCGCGAGCAGCCGGGGCTCGTGATCCTGGGCAAGCAGGCGATCGACGACGACAGCAACCAGACCGGTCAGATGCTGGCGGCGCTGCTCGGCTGGCCGCAGGGCACCTTCGCCTCCAGGCTCGCCTTCGCCGATGGCGAGGTACAGGTGACCCGGGAGGTCGACACCGGGCTCGAGAAGGTGGTGCTGAAGCTGCCGGCGATCGTGACCACGGATCTGCGCCTGAACGAGCCGCGTTACGCGAGCCTGCCCAACATCATGAAGGCCAAGAAGAAGCCGATCGACGTGCTGACGCCGGAGGAGCTCGGCGTCGACGTCGCGCCCAGGCTCAAGACTCTCTCGGTCGAGGAGCCGGCGCGACGGCAGTCGGGCGTCAAGGTCGGCAGCGTAGCGGAGCTGGTCGACAAGCTCAGGCGCGAGGCGAAGGTGATTTGATGTCGGTTCTGGTTCTGGCCGAGCACGACAATCAGCGGCTCGTGCCTGCGACCCTGCACGCGGTCACCGCCGCCCGAGCGCTGGACGAGGCGGTTGATCTCCTGGTCGCAGGCCAGGACTGCGGGCCGGCGGCGGCCGATGCGGCGCAGGTCGTGGGCGTCAGGAGGGTGCTGCGGGTCGAGCATCCGGCCTACGGCCAGCCGGTCGCCGAGGACCTGGCGCTGCTGCTGCAGGCGCTGGCTCAGGACTACGACGCGGTGCTCGCCGCCTCGACCACGCATGGCAAGAACGTGATGCCGCGGCTCGCGGCGCTGCTCGATGTGGCGCAGCTCTCGGATATCGTCGATGTCCTGGGCCCGGACACGTTCAAGCGCTACATCTATGCCGGCAATGCGCTCGCCACGGTCCAGACCAGCGACCGGATCAAGGTGATCACGGTGCGCACCACGGGCTTCGACCCGGCGCCGGCCGAGGGCGGGGCGGCGACGATCGAGGCGCGCGATCCGGTCGACCCCGCCGGGCTTGCCCGCTTCGCCGGCCGCGAGGTCAGCGGCGGCGAACGGCCGGAGCTGACCTCGGCCCGGATCGTGGTCTCGGGCGGCCGCGGCATGGGCAGCGGCGAGAATTTCCGGATCATCGAGGAGCTGGCCGACGTGCTCGGCGCCGCGGTCGGCGCATCGCGGGCCGCGGTCGATGCCGGCTACGTGCCCAACGAATACCAGGTCGGCCAGACCGGCAAGATCGTCGCCCCCGATCTCTACGTCGCGGTCGGCATCTCGGGCGCGATCCAGCACCTCGCCGGCATGAAGGACAGCAAAGTGATCGTCGCAATCAACAAGGATGAAGAGGCGCCGATTTTCCAGGTCGCCGACTACGGCCTGGTCGCGGATCTGTTCAAGGCCGTGCCGGAGCTCGCGGCCGAGCTCCGCAAGCCGAGCTGAGCAGCCGTGCCGCGCGATTGGCGAACGATGCCGCAACCCAGCCGTGATCACGATCTGCCGCCGGTACCCGAGATCCGCCGGATCGGGGTGGTCGGCGCCGGCCAGATGGGCGGCGGCATCACCGAGGTCGCGGCACTTGCCGGGTTCGAGGTCTGCCTGCTCGATGTCAGCCAGGAGCAGCTCGATCGCGCGCTCGAGCGGATCGACAGCCACTTCGCCAGGCGGGCAGCGAAGGGCGCGCTGACCGATGCCGAGCGGCAGGCGGCACTCGCCCGGATCACGCTCGGCACCGGTCCTGAGCTGCTCGCGGACTGTCAGCTCGTGATCGAGGCGGCGACCGAGAACGAGGCGCTCAAGCGCCAGATCTTCGCCGAGGCGATCCAGCATCTGCCCAACGACGCGCTGATTGCGACCAACACCTCGTCGATCTCAATCACGCGCCTGGCCGCCGGCACCGACCGGCCCGAGCGCTTCATCGGCATGCACTTCATGAACCCGGTGCCGGCGATGAAGCTGGTCGAGCTGATCCGCGGCATCGCGACCGACGAGGCGACCTTCCGGGCGATCCGGGGCATCACCGAGAGGCTCGGTAAGACCGCGGTCACGGCCGAGGATTTTCCGGCTTTCATCGTCAACCGGATCCTGCTGCCGATGATCAACGAGGCGGTCTACACGCTCTACGAGGGGGTCGGCAACGTCGAGTCGATCGACACCGCGATGAAGCTCGGCGCCAACCATCCGATGGGGCCGCTCGAGCTCGCCGATTTCATCGGGCTGGACACCTGCCTCGCGGTCATGCAAGTGCTTTACGACGGCCTTGCCGACTCCAAGTACCGACCGTGTCCGCTGTTGGTGAAATACGTCGAGGCGGGCTGGCTCGGGCGCAAGAGCAAGCGCGGCTTCTACGACTATCGCGGCCAGGCGCCGGTCCCGACCCGCTGAGCCCGCGCGGCTTCAGGGATCGGGTGTCCTGACCGTGCCGACGATCCGCTCGATCGCGTATTCCTTGATCCGCCGCCCCGAGGCGAAGATCACGAGTTCGCCGATCAGCCCGAGCGCCAGGATCTGAATCCCGAGCACGACCAGGAGCACGGCCAGGATCAGAGCCGGGCGATCGCCGAGCGGCACGCCGTAAGCCAGCTTCGCGATCGCGAGGCTGCCGCTCAGGACGACGCCTAGTCCCAGGATCGGCAGCCCGATCAGCCCGAAGAACCTGAGCGGCTTCTTCGTGAACTTGAGGACCAGATAGAGCGCCAGGATATCGAGCAGAACGCCCACGCGGTTCCAGAGCGAGAGCCGGACCCCGGTGCGCCCGGTGCGGCCGGCGCGCACGTCGACTTCGCGAATCCGGAAACCGCGCTCGCTCGCCAGCAGCGGCAGGAAGTGCGACTGCACGCCGGGCAGGGAGATCTCCTCGATCACCTGCCGCCGGAACGCGCGCACACGGCAGACGAGGTCAGTGAACGGATGACCGAACAACCGACGCAAGATCCAGTGAAAGGCTGCGGCCTGGAGCCGGGGACGGGTCGCGGCGATCGGCGGCCGCCGCCCCGCGGCGACATCGCAGGTCTCGAGCTCGGCAACCACCTTCGGAATGTCGGCGGGCTCGACCTGCAGGTCGGCGGGCAAGGTCAGGATCACCTCGCCGTTCGCCTGCTTGAAGCCGCTGAGCAGCGCCTCGGTCTCGTCCAGCTGGCGGCCGCACGCAACGGTCAGGGCGCTCTCGCCGCGTTGCTGCAGCGCGGTCAGTTCGGCGAGCGCCCGCTCGCTCTGGGAGCTAAGGACGTAGATCAGCTCGTAGGGTCGACCAATTGTTTCGACCGCCGCTTTGTAGGCGCCGTAGACCTCGACCACGTCGGTCCGGTCCTGAAACATCGGCACGATCACCGAGAGTGTGACCGGCGCCGGCTCGGGACGGGACGAACGCTCGCTCGGGGCTTGGCCGGGCCGGGCTATCGCGTTGAATGCTCGGACTGGCTGCGACGCCATCTGCTGCGCATGCATGCAATAGGAGCCTCCGCCCGATCACCGACCGCCGGACTGCGGTTCGGCCTGCTGACCGTTCCAAGTCCGCACTGGCCGCGCGTCCGAGCCCGCCGACGCCGCGTGATAGATCAGGTAGGCGATCAGTCCGTTGACGACCAGGAACAGCGACAGGACGCCGAACATGATCGAGACGCCGATGAAGATCACCACCGAGGACGAGTCCATGAGCAGGGCGTCGTCGATCGCGATCAGGGCGCAGGCCAGGCTCAGGGCAGCGGCCAGCGCGGCGCTGCCGGCAAATGAGGACAGCGGCCGGGCGGCGAACAGCAGCAGCGTCTTGATCGCGATCAGGTCCGCGAGCACCCGGTAGACCCGGGACAGCCCGTACTTGGACCTGCCGAACCGCCGGGCGCGGTGATTGACCCGGATCTGCGCGATCCGGGCGCCGGCGAGCGAGCTCATCGCCGGGATGAAGCGGTGCATCTCCGAATAGAGCGGAACGCGCTTGATCAGACCGGCCCGGTAAGCCTTCAGCGAGCAGCCGTTGTCCTTGATGTCGACGCCGGTCACGATCGCGATCAGGCGGTTCGCGAGCACCGAGGGCAGGCGGCGCGACAGCAGCCTGTCCTGGCGCTGGTGGCGCCAGCCGACCACGAGGTCATAGCCCTCGCCGAGTTTCGCCAATAAGTTCGGAATGTCGGCCGGATCGTTCTGCAGGTCGGCATCCATGGTGACCAGCGCGGCGCCCGCGGCGTGCTCGATGCCGGCGACCATGGCCGCGGTCTGGCCGGAATTGCGGCGGAACTTGATCACCTTCACCCGCGGGTCGGTGGCGGCCAGCGCCGCGCAGCAGGCGAAGGTCCGATCCCGACTGCCGTCGTCGACGAAGATCAGCTCGAAGGTGACGCCGAGCGGTTCGACCGCTGCGATGATCCCCTGGTACAGCGGTCCGACGCTCGCCTCCTCGTCGAATGCCGGCACGATCACCGACAAATCGAGCGCGCCACGCTCGACGGCCGCCTGGTCTGTCCAACCCTGCCGTCCGCTGGTCAAGCCACTTCCGCCGCCCCGCTAGGCCCGGCCGGAAGTGACCGACCGAGCTTTGCGCCCATGTTGATGTTGAGTCTAGGAGCGCGGGCGCAGCGTGTAAATACGCCGACGGCAGCGGCGCCGACGAGATCGCGACCGAGCCCTCGCGGTTGCCGCTTGATCGGCAGGCGCGGGCGGCTACCTTGGACGGCGGGCGCAGGCGGCGAGCGCCGTCGTGCTCGAGGACTGGCGGTGGCGGCCAGGGTCGGTTCGCCGCCGGCGGACTGCCCTGCAGCCGCCGGCCGGCGAGCGGGCAAGGCACCCGGGCGCTGCTTACCGGTCGCGGGCTCGGCATCTGATGGCATCGCAGGTGGAGGCGCACAGGCATGATTCGGATTGCCCGGACCCTTGCCGGCCTGGGGCTGGTGGTCGGCCTCCTGGCCGGGTTGGCGCTGCTGGCCGCGGGCCCCGCGTATCGCTATGGCCTCTGGCCGCTCGGGACCAGTTTTCTCATGCTGCGCGCCGCCGCTTACGGCGGTCTGGCCGCGGCTCTGATCTCGGCGGCCGGTCTGATCCTGGCCCCCATTTACGGTCATCGCCGCGGGATGCTGCGTGCGCTCGCGGGGGTAATCGTGGGCCTCGTCGTGGTCGGCGTCCCATGGAGCTACTGGCGAACGGCCCGGGCGGTGCCGCCGATTCACGACATCACGACCGACCCCGATGACCCGCCGGCGTTCGACGCGATCCTGCCGCTGCGCGCCGCCGCGCCCAATCCCGCCGCCTACGGCGGCCAGGAGATCGCGACCCTGCAGCGCAGTGCCTACCCGGACATCCGGCCGCTGGCCGTCGGCCTGCCGCCCGAGCGCACGTTCGAACTGGCGCTCGAGACTGCGCGCGCCCAGCGCTGGCAGATCGTCGCGACCGAGCCGCAGCGACGCCGGATCGAGGCGAGCGATCAGACCTTCTGGTTCGGGTTCACCGATGACATCGTGGTCCGGATCACGCCGGCGGGCACGGGCAGCCGGGTCGACGTGCGCTCGGTCTCGAGGGTCGGCAAGAGCGACATCGGCACCAATGCCGCCCGCATCCGCGCCTACCTGGACCGGCTGCGCGCCGCTGCGCCGGCAGCGGGCGGCGGCCGGTCGGCCGGCTGACGCGGGCGCGCGGCCTGCGATCGGACCGCGAGGCAACGGTCGGAGCGGATCATTGGTCCGCTTCTAGCGACGGGGCGCTGCGAGCCTGTTGCAGCCCGGCCGCGGGCACGCGCCGGCCCGCGGTGCAGCTCACTTTGAGGTAGTGCTGGTCGTCGATGTAGCTGGCGAGCGCGCCGCCCGCGACATAAGCTTGACCGTGCATGCCGCATTCGACCAAGCTCATCGCGTCCGGACCCTGGATCACCGCGTCCGCCGTAGTCTCCGTGCAGTCCGGCTGCGCGGTGCCGAGCAGGCAGACCAGGATCAGCGTCTTGATCATCGAACTCAATCCTTCTGGCTCGCGTCGATCGCAACCGCCTCCCAACCTTGCTTTTGAACCGGTTTGGCGTGATGCAACTCTGGTGCCACAGACCATAGATTGCGCTCGAACCGTTAAAGTCTGGTTAACGACACGACGACTACACCAATCTTCCAGTCGCAGCTGTGAAAGGGTTCACAGCGCATGCTGACCACGACGATCGGGTCTTATCCCAAGCCCGCCGAGGTACCGGTTCGGGATTGGTTCCGGCGTGACGACGGCACCGATCGCGCCGAGCCGACTGCGGGCTATGCCGAGATCCTGCGGCAGTATCGGGCGCGGCTGGCGGCGATCCTCGACCGGGCGACGATCGAGGTCGTGCGCGAGCAGGTCGAGCTCGGGATCGACATCCCGACCGACGGCGAGGTCCGACGCGAGAACTTCGTGCATTATCACTGCCGACATCTGAAAGGGGTCGATTTCGAGGTCCTGACCGAGAAGCAGATGCTCGGGCGCGAGGTGCGCGTGCCGACCATCACCGGCAGCGTCCAGGCGGTCCGGGACCCGTTCCTGGTGCGCGACTGGCAAATCGCCCAGAGCGCGACCCGCAAACCGGTCAAGATCACGCTGCCCGGGCCGCTCACGATCGGCGAGTGCGTCGCGGATGCGTTCTATGAGGACCCCCGCGCGCGCGGCGGGGCGCTCGCGGATGCTCTGAACGTCGAGATCCGGCGGCTGGCCGAGGCCGGCTGCCCGGCAGTCCAGATCGACGAGCCGGTACTCGCGCGGCAGGTCGAGGACGCGCTGGCATTCGGGCTCGAGCATCTGGAACGCTGTTTCCACCGCGTGCCGCGCCCGACCGAGCGGGTCGTGCACGTCTGCCGCGGCTGCCCCGAACGGCTCGACGAGGACTACCCGAAGGCGGCCAAGGAGGCCTACTTCGAGCTCGCCGACGGACTCGACGAGATCGAAATCGATGCGGTCTCGATCGAGGACGCGCACTGCCCGAACGACCTGTCGTTGCTGGAGCGCTTCACCCGGACCAGGGTGATCCTGGGCGTGATCGCGATCGGCGGGAGCCGGGTCGAGGAGGCCGAGGAGGTGCGCGAGCGGCTGCGCGCAGCGCTCGAGCACATCGAAGCCGCCCGCCTGATCGCCGCGCCCGACTGCGGCCTCGGCCTGCTGGGCCGCGACCTCGCCCGGCGGAAGCTCAAGGTCCTGACCGAGGCGGCGCACAGCCTTTGACCGCACGGCTCGGCAACATTTGATCGATCCCGGCGCCCGACAGGTGAGAATCAATCCGCCGTCGATTCCGGCAGCAGCGGCAGAGGTGCCCGGTGGCCCCGCGCACGGAACGGAAGCTTGCGGCGATTCTGGCCGCGGACGTGGTCGGTTACTCGCGCCTGGTCGGCGATGACGAGGCCGGCACGATCGCGCGGCTCAAGACCCTTCGGAAGGAATTCGTCGAGCCGCTGATCGCCGAGTATCACGGCAGGGTCGTCAAGCTGATGGGCGACGGCGCACTCGTCAAGTTCGCGAGCCCGGTGGATGCGGTCGAATGCGCGGTCGCGATCCAGAAGGGTGTCACGCAGCGCGAGGCCGTGATCCCAGAAAGCCGCCGGATCGCGTTCCGGATCGGCATCGACGTCGGCGACATTATCGTCGAGGACGGTGACATCCTGGGTGACGGCGTCAACATCGCCGCCCGCCTCGAAGGCTTGGCCGAGC